>DASSGC010000048.1:0-2877 GCA_035693765.1 Acidimicrobiales bacterium | reverse complement strand
GACCGGCCCGCCGGGTCGACGGGCCGGCCCGGCCGTCCTCCGGGCCGGCCGTCCTCCGGTCCGGCCGTCGGTCCGGCCGGCTCCCGGTCCGGCCAGCCCTCGGTCCTGTCGGCCGTAGGTCCGGCCAGCCCTCGGTCCTGTCGGCCGTAGGTCCGGCCGGCCCTCGGTCCTGTCGGCCGGAGGTCCGGCCGGCCCTCGGTCCTGTCGGCCGTAGGTCCGGGCGGCCCTCGGTCCTGTCGGCCGTAGGTCCGGCCCTCGGTCCGGCCGGCCCTCGGTCCTCCGGGGCTACTCCTCGAACGCGCCGGCGGCCTCGTCGAGCGCGGCGACGGCGTCGTCGACCGTCTCCTTGACCGGGACGATCCGGTCGAACCCGGTCGTGTGCAGCAGGCGGGTGAGCGTCGGGCGGCTGCAGGCCACGGCCACGTCCCCGCCGGCCTCGCGGGCCCGCCGGATGCCGCCGATCAGGGCCCCGAGCCCGGCGGAGTCCATGAACGGCACCGACGACAGGTCGATGAGCAGGTAGCGCGTGTCGGCCAGCTCGCCCAGCGCGTCTCGGAACTGGCCGACCGTGTACGCGTCCAGCTCTCCGACGGGACGGCAGACGGTGTAGCTGTCGGCCTCCTCTACCTGGATGTCGAGCACTGAATCTCCTCCCGGAACCCCACCGCGGCGATCGTAGCTGCGCGGGGCGATGCCCCGTCCGCCGGACGGGACGGGTCGTTGGGTGCTCCACGGCGCCGCCAGGCAGCGGAGCGCTGGCATGCCACTGTTCCCGGCTCGTAGCCTCCCCAACCGTGCCGAACGTGCTGATCGCCACCGACGCCGACTGGATCTTCGACGAGGTCGATGCGGCGCTGTCCGACGAGGAGACGGCGGTGGCCCGTGTGCGGGCGGGCCGGGACGTGAGCGCCGCCGCCCGCGAGCTGGAGCCCGAGCTGATCGTGCTCGACATGCAGATCGGGAACATGGGCGGCATCGCCACCGCGCTCAACCTGGAGCAGGACTTCGAGGCCGGCACCGTGCCGTGGGCGTCGATCCTGCTGCTGCTCGACCGGCCCGCGGACGTGCCCCTGGCCCGGCGGTGGGGCGTCGACGGCTGGCTGATCAAGCCGCTGGACGCCTTCCGGCTGCGCCGGGCGGCGGCCGCCCTGCTCGCCGGCGAGACGTACGAGGAGCCGTCCGGCCTGGCGAGCTGATCCCGCCCGTCCCGGCCTCGTGTCGCGGGCGGTCGGCCGTGGCACCAGGCCCCGGGGGGAACTGGCGGCGATGGCGCGCGCTATGAGCACGGAGCGCCGCCTGAACGGTGGGCGCCGCGGGCGGTCGGCCGTGGCACCGGGCCCCGGGGGGACCGGCGGCGATGGCGCGCGCTATGAGCACGGAACGCCGCCAGAACGGTGGGCGCCGCGGGTGCCGGAATTCGTGGGGCGGTCGGGCCGGTGCGTTGCCACCATGGGGCGATGGTGTCCCTGCACGAGCTGTGGCCTCCCTCCGCCATCGTGGTGCGGACGCCCCGGGTCGAGCTGCGCTGGCCGGGCCAGGATGACCTGCTCGCCCTCGCCGAGTTGGCAGCGCAGGGCATCCACGACGACGACAGGATGCCGTTCTACGTGCCGTGGACCCGGGGCACCCCGGCCGAGGTTTCCCGCAGTGTCCTCCAGTGGAACTGGCGGACCCGTGGCGAGTGGACCCCCGAACGGTGGTCGTGGGCGGCGGTGGCCGTGGTCGACGGCCGGGTCGTCGGCACGCAGGGGGTGCAGGCGTCGGACTTCGCCGTCTGCCGCACGGTGTCGACCGGCTCGTGGCTGGGCCGGGCGCACCAGGGCCAGGGCATCGGCACGGAGATGCGGGCGGCCATGCTCCACCTGGCGTTCGCCGGCCTCGACGCCCGGCGGGCCGAGACCGGCGCGTACGACGACAACCCGCGCAGCCTGGGCGTCACCAGGTCGCTCGGCTACCGCCCGAACGGCGACAAGCTGATCGCCGTCGAGGGCCGCTGCCAGCGGGAGCTGCTGTACGTCCTCGACCGGGACGCGTGGGAAGCCCGCCGACGCGACGACATCGCGCTGGTGGGCGTGGCGCCCGCCCGCCCCCTGTTCGGCCTGGATGTCGGACCCGAGGGCACGACCGGGGATTCCGAAGTCGAAGGCGCGGTGCGGAGCGGATAGAGTCGCGTCTCCGGTTCACCGGGTGGTGGCTCAGCTTGGCAGAGCGCTGCGTTCGGGACGCAGAGGTCGGGAGTTCAAATCTCCCCCACCCGACCAGGTCAGAGGCGGTTTTCGGCGCTGGGGTCGAGAGCCTGCCAACATCTTTTCCAACCAACGTGGCCTAAACTCGCTGTTCGTGAGGGGTCACAAGCGGTTCAAGGCGGGCGCCTGGCGGCTCACGGTCAACGCCACCGACCCGCTCACGGGCAAGCGCAAGCCCGTCTACGCGACGGTCCACGCGCCCAACAACAAGCGCGGCGCGGCCAAGGCCGACAGCGAGCTGGCGAAGCTCGTCGCCAAGGTCGAGACCGGCCGGACGATGCCGACCTCGGGCATGACGGTCGACCAACTGATCGATCGCTATATCGGTCTACTCCCACTTCCGTCCTGCCCGAGACGCGGACCTCGCCCGTAAGCTCGCCGACCGCCTGGATGGCGATGGCGGCTCGGAGCGCCGCTCGAGCCGATCGCCGGACGCGCCGGGGTCAGCATCGGCAGGCTCTACAACCATGTCGCCGACCGTGACGGGCTCGTCAACGCGGTCACCGAGGACGCGATGGACGAGCTCCTCGCCTCCGCCGACCGCGCCGCTGCGCTCGACGATCCGTGGGCGGCGTTCGAGGCGCTCAGCGTGGGCGCGTGCGAGCTGCAGGCACGGAACCGAGCCGTCGCC
>DASSGC010000047.1:0-3532 GCA_035693765.1 Acidimicrobiales bacterium | reverse complement strand
GGACCGTGCGCTGGCCGCCGGGGTGGCGGTGGCCGAGCTGGAAGCCGCCGGCGAGCGGGTGCAGGTGACCGTGCGCCCGACGGAGGCGGTGCCGGGACGATCCGGGGTCGCCGGCGGGGACGCCGGCTGACCTGCCTCCGGCCGCGTGACGCGCGGCGGCGTGGCCAACCCGCTCAATCCGCTCAGGTTCACCCCACCGGCGGCAAGCGACCAGTCGGTAACATCGCCTACGCTGATCGCCGTGGGGAAAGCGTTGGACGTCGAGTCCGTCGACGCGCGGACCGGCGCGGGCACACCCGGCGCCGGCCCGGCGGCCGCGCCGGCCGGGTCGCTCGACGCGCCGGCCGGGTCGCTCGACGAGCCGGGGTCGCACGACGGCACCGACGGCACCGACGGCACCGCCGAGGCGGCCAGCAGCGCGTCGGAGCGAGCGGCCGGCCGCGACCGGGACCGCTGGGTCTTCCGGGGGGCGCTGGCGCTGGCCACGCTGCCCTTCGTGGTCACGGCGCTGGCGCTGATCGTCGGCCCCGGCGGTGACTACCTGCCCGCAGGCGACCTGGCCATGACCGAGATGCACATCCGCGACATCGGCCACCACGAGGTGCTGACCGGCCTGTGGTCGCGGTACGTGTGGAGCCACCCGGGCCCGATGCAGTTCTACCTGGTGGCGCCGTTCTACTGGCTGTCGGGCGGCTCGTCGCTGGGCGTGGTGGCGGGCGCGCTGGCCATCAACCTGGCGGCGGTGCTGGGGTGCCTGGCCGTCGCCCGGCAGCGGGGCGGGAGCCCGCTGGTGGCCTGCACACTCGTGGCCTTCCTGCTGCTGGTGCGGTCGCTGGGTCCCGAGTTCCTGGGCGACAACTGGAACCTGACGATCACCGTCCTGCCGTTCGCACTGCTCACGTTCCTCGCCTGGTCGATGCTGGCGGGCGAGACGTGGGCGCTGCCGGTCGGGGCGTTCGTCGCCAGCTTCCTGGTGCAGACCCACATCGGTTTCCTGGCCACGGCCGTGCCGCTGCTGCTGGTCGGCGCCGGTGCCCTGGTCGTGCGGGCCCGGCGCCGCCCCGGATCGCCGGACGAGCGCCGCCTGCGCCACCTGGCCAGGCCCGCGCTCGCGTCGCTGGCCGTGCTCGCCGTCGTGTGGCTGCCGCCCGTGCTCGACCGGCTGATGCACAAGCCGAGCAACCTGGGCAACGCCTACCGGTACTTCCGCGACCCGGGGGAACCCGGGCACCCGGTGTCGGTGGGGTGGCGGATCGCGACCGGGCAGTTCGCCGCGACCGGCGAGTGGCTCACGGGCAAGCTGCCGCCGAACCCGATGACCGGCGAGTCGCCCTACATGTACGGCGCTCCCCCGCCCCTGCTCCTGCTGGCGGCGGTGGTGGCGTTCGTGGCCGTGTGGCGGCTGGCCCGCCAGGGCTGGGCCCTGGTCGTCACCTTCGGCGTGTCGTTCGCGCTGGTGGTGGTGTCGATCATGCGGACGGCCGGCACCGTGGCCGACTACCGGTTGCGTTACACGTGGGTGCCGCCCGTGCTCGCCGCCGTGGCGCTGCTGTGGGCGCTCTGGCTGGCCGCCGCCCGGCGCTGGCCCCGGGCGGAGCGGGCGCTGCTGCCGGCGGCGCTGGCCGCGGCCGTGGTGCTGTCCGGCGTCACGTCGATCAGCGGCGCCCGGGCCGGCGTCCCGCACGAGGACGACAGCGAGGTCGTCCGCACGCTGGCCGCACCGATCATCGAGCGGTTCGAGGACGCGGACCGGCCCCTGCTGTTCACCGACGTGATCCCCATGGCGGGTCCGTGGTACTCACGCGGCGTGGTGCTCCAGCTCGAACGGCACGGCATCGAGGTCCAGGTGCCCGCCGGCATGCGGTACGCGTTCACCCGCAGCCGGGAGCACCACGGCGGGCCCGTCGAGGCCCGGCTGCTGATGGTGAGCGGCGACCAGGTGCCGGAGATGCTCGACGAGCCCGGCCTGGAGCTGATCAGCCGGTGGGCCACCGTGACGCCCGCCCGCTACGACGCACTGCGCGCCGAGCGGGACGAGCTGCTGGAGGACTTCGAGGAGGGGCGCCTCGACATCTCGGACGCCGAGTTCCAGCGCCGCTTCATCGAGCTCAGCGACAAGCTGCGTGGCGACGAGCTGCGGGTGACGACCGCGGACGTCGCGGTGTTCCTGGACGAGCGCCCGCCGGAATGACAGGCTCGGGAGCCCGCCGCACCCCCGCGGCAGCCCGAGCCCGCTGCAGCACGGAGCGGGGCCCCTCCTGGCACGGTCGCTGACGTTGACATCATGGCAAGCAAGGACCACGCCCACGCCGAGGCCGGACACCGCCGGCGGGACCGCACCGGCCCGCGCCGTGCCCGGCAGGCCCTCCACACCCGGGCGCGGTCCGTGGGCGCCTCGCCCGACGAACCTCCCGGCAGCATGACCGGCCCCCGTCCCGCCACCGACGACAGCGGTCCCGGCAGGGCCACGACCGGCGCCCGCCCCGGGTCCGGTCCCGAGGCCCCGCACGCCGGCACCATCGAGACGGGAACCCCGGAGATCGACACCGGCACCGCCACCGGCCGCGAGACCAACGGCACCGGCACCGGCCCCGCCGACGCGCCCGGCCCCACCGACACCGACGCGCCGTCCGGCCCCGGGCCGGCGCCGGACGCCCCGCCGTTCACCCCGCCGCGGTGGCTGACCTGGGCGGCCGTCGCCCTGGCGGTCCTGCCCCTGGCGGTCAGCGCCGTCGTGCTGGTGGCCTCGGCCGGCGACATGCGCCCGGTCGGCGACCTCGCCATCACCGAGATGCGCACCCGCGACGTGGGCCGCCACGAGCTGCTGCTCGGGCCCTACTCACGTGACGGCTGGTACCACCCCGGACCCGCCGTGTTCGCGCTGCTGGCCCTGCCCTACCGGCTGAGCGGCAGCGAACCGGTCGGGCTGCTGCTCGGCGCGCTCGCCATCAACGCCGCCGCCATCGGCGGCATGGCCGCGCTCGCCCGCCGGCTCGGCGGCACCGGGGCGATGCTGTGCACGCTGGTCGCCGCCGCCCTGCTCGTCAGGTCGCTCGGGATCGAGATCGTCAACGACCCCTGGAACCCCTACATCACCGTCCTCCCCTACGGGGTGCTCCTGCTGCTCACGTGGTCGCTGCTGTGCGGCGAGCGGTGGGCGCTCCCCGTGGCGGCCCTCGTCACCACGTTCCTCGTGCAGACCCACGTGGGCAACACCGTGCTGGCCGTGCCGCTGCTCGCGCTCGGCGCCGCCGGCCTGGTCGTCGCCGACCGGCGGGTGCGCGGCCGCCGCCGCGGGCTGGCACCGGTCGCCGGCCTCACGTTGCTGCTCGCCGGGGTGGCCTGGCTGCCCCCGGTGATCGACCAGCTCACCAACGACCCTGGCAACCTGCGCGCCATCGGGGGCTGGTTCCGCTCGGCCGCCGACCGCACCCACACGCTCACCGAGGGATGGAACGTGGTCAGCGCCCAGTTCTGGCTCGCCCCCGAGTGGGTGACCGGGCAGCGGGGCCTGACCCTCCTCAACGAGCCC
>DASSGC010000046.1:0-2824 GCA_035693765.1 Acidimicrobiales bacterium | reverse complement strand
CGCCGTGCGCGAGCCGACCCCGGCGGGCGCCACGGCCATCGGGCCGACGCTGGCCGACCGGACGGCGGTCGTCCCCACGGTCGTGGCCCGGGGCTGGGGTGTGGAGGCGCTCCCGGCCCGGCCGCCCGGCGGCCCGTCGTTCTGGTTCGCGGGCGAGGAGCACCACGACGCCCGCTCGCTGGCCGGCGCCCTCCAGTCGGGCTGGGACGACGCCGTGAGCCAGACGTTCCGCCGCCGCGACCCCGTCTGGCTGGGCGAGCTGGCGGCGTTCCTGCGTGCCCGCGGCCTCGACGAGGCCGATCGCATCGTGGCCGCGGGCAGCGGCGACGACCCCCCGGCCGCCGCCATGGCCCGCCTGCTGCTGGCGCTCGACGCCGGGCTCGACCCGCGGGTCGGACCGCTGTGGCTCACGCCCGACGGCCTCGAGGCGGCGGCCCGGGCCGTGGTCGACCGGGGGGTCGGTGGCGAGCGGCTGGCCGAGGTGGGCGCCGCCCGGCTGCTGCGGCTGTGGCGGTCGCTCCCCGGCATGGAACGCGCCGCCGCCATCGACGAGCGCTGGCGTGCCGGCACCGAGGCGTTCGGCCACCTGGCGGCCGGCGTGAGCCCGCAGGCGGGCTGGCCGTCCCCGGTGGAGCGGCAGCAGGCCTCGGCCACCCTGCTGCTCTGCGCCGTCCACCCCGACCACGAGCGGCGGCTCGGGCGGCGGCTGGCCGCGGCCCGCCGGGGCCCCGCCCGCCGGCAGTCCTGGTGGGCTGCGCTGGCGGCGGCCGGCGAGCGGGACCCCGCGGCGGCGGTCCTGGCGGTGATGACCGCACCGAAGGCACGGGCGCTGGACGAGGACGAGCGGCGGGCGGCGCGTGAGGCGGAGTCCCGCCGGCCGGAACCACCGCGCCCGTCGCCGCCGGCCCACCCGCCGGGGCGCCCGCCGCCCCCGGTCCACCTGCCCCTCACCCGTGCGCTCAGCGGGGTGCGCCGCACGTGGGTGCTGGTCGCCATGCTCGGCGCCCTCGTGACCTACCTGTGGGCGATGGCGACGTTCGGCGACCGCCTGGTCGAGCACTACCGGATCGTCGCGCCGGACAGCGACCGGATCGCCGCCTACGAGAGCGCGTCCGCCGGCGCGGGTCTGGCGGTCGTGCTGCTGCTGGCGCTGCCGGCGGTGCACGTCGCCACCCGGGTGGTCGTCCGGCGGGGCGCCAGCCGGCGTGCCGTGCGTGGCTACGCCGGCGTGGCGGGCCTCCTCGACCTGCTGCTCGGCTTCGCCCTCGTGCAGGGCGCCAGCGTCGGCCTGCTGGTCGTGGGCGTGGTGCTGGAGGGCGAGCTACGGCCCGGGGTCCCCGCCCCGTTCCGGGCCGAGGAGCCCTGGCTGGTCGCCGGGTTGCTCGTCCCGCTCGGCCTGGCCGGCGTCGCGCTGATCGTGCGGTCGTGCTGGCGCCTGGCCCGGGTCGTCTTCGGGCGCCCCGTGGCCGGGCCACCGTTCGTCCGCGCCGCGGGACGATGACCTCACAGGTAAGGGCCGAACGGCGTTCGATGGTGGCAGCATGGCGGGGCCGGAGAACCCCGCCGGCCCGAAGGGGGACAGCCACATGACCGACACCGCCAGCCGCACGGCTTTCCGCACCTGCCCGTTGTGCGAGGCGGGATGCGGCCTCGAGATCGGGCTGCGCAGCGGCGACGACGGGTCCGAGACGGTCACCCGCATCCGGGGCGACCGGGACGACGTGTTCAGCCACGGGTTCATCTGCCCCAAGGGGTCGACGCTCCGCCAGCTCCACGAGGACCCCGACTGGCTCCGCCGCCCGCTGGTGAAGCGGGACGGGCGGTTCGTCGAGGTGACCTGGGACGAGGCGTTCGCCGAGGTCGAGCGCGGCCTGGTGTCGGTGATCGAGGCGCACGGCCGCGATGCCGTGGCGCTCTACGCCGGCAACCCGAACGCCCACGCCCTGTCCGGGCTGCTGTACCTGCGGTCGCTCATCAAGGCGCTCGGCACCACCAACGTGTTCTCGGCCAGCACGGTCGACCAGCGACCCAAGGAGGTGTCGTCCGCGCTGATGTTCGGCGGCGCGCTGACCGTGCCCGTGCCCGACGTCGACCGCACGGACTTCCTGCTGATGCTGGGCGCCAACCCCTACGCCAGCAACGGCAGCCTGGCCACGGCGCCCGACTGGCCTGGGCGCCTGGAGGCGCTGCTGGCCCGGGGCGGCACGCTGGTGGTGGTCGACCCCCGCCGGTCGCGCACGGCCGAGGCGGCGACGCAGCACGTGGCCGTCCGCCCCGGCAGCGACCCGTTCCTGCTCATGGCGATGGTGAACGTGCTCGCGGCCGACGGCCTCGTCGATCCGGGGCCGGTGGGCGAGTACCTGGCGGGCGTCGACGAGGTGCTGGCGGCGGCCGAGCCCTTCACCCCCGAGGCGGTGGCCGAGGTCGTCGGCGTCGACGCCGACACCATCCGCCGGCTCGCCCGCGACCTGGCGGCCGCCCCCACCGCCTGCGTGTACGGCCGCATCGGCACCACCACGGCGCTGTACGGGACGCTGACGTCGTGGCTGGTCGACGTGCTCAACGCGCTGACGGGCAACCTCGACCGCCCGGGCGGCGCCATGTTCCCGCGGGCGGCGGCGGGGGCCGGCAACACCCGGGGCACGCCGCGCTACGGCCGCGGTGTCCGCCTCCACCGCCGCCGCAGCCGGGTCCGCGGCCTCGGGGAGACGCTGGGCGAGCTGCCCGTGGCCTGTCTGGCCGAGGAGATCGACACCCCCGGCGAGGGCCGGCTGCGGGCCCTGGTCACGGTGGCCGGCAACCCGGTGCTGTCGACGCCCAACGC
>DASSGC010000045.1:0-3884 GCA_035693765.1 Acidimicrobiales bacterium | reverse complement strand
TGGACGCGCCCACGTGCGGCTGTGGGTCGGCGGCCCGCGTCGCGAGCTGGGTGCGCTGCCCCGACAGGTCGAAGGCGACGGCGGTCCCGTCGCGGCCGGCCGTCCACACGAGGTCCGACGCGGGGCCGGCGAACCGCGCGTCGACGACCTCGCCGCTGTGGCCGACCGACCGCGTGCCGAGCCGGAGCGTCACCGGGTCGAGGAGCTGGATGCCGTCGTCCGTGGTGATCACGAGGCGGGCCCCGTCCGGTGACCACGAGGCCCCGTTCACGTGCGCCGGCATCCGGACCCAGGGGGAGGTCTCGCCCAGGTCGTCGGACCGGGCCACACGCAGGTCCGTCGCGCCGTCGATCTCCCGAACGAGCACCACCCGGGTGCCGTCGGGGGAGACCGACCGTGGGATGCCATCCACCTCGACGGCGCCCCGCTCCGGGTGGCCGGCGTCGAACACGAGACCGGTCGCGGTGTCATCGGGTGTGTCACGGCTCACCCGGCCGTCCGGCCACACGACGACGTAGGGGGTGAAGGGCAGTGGCTCGGGCCACGCGGTGGCCGCGCTCACCGCCCCGGACCCGACGTCGAGCGTGAACACGTGGCTGTCGGTGGTGACGACGTAGCGCCCGTCCGAGGTCAGGCCGCCCCTCATCACCCACGGGGCGGCCCCCGGTGCCGCCTGCTCGAGGTCCCCGGCCCGGGCGGCCCAGACGACCTGCCCGGTGGCGGCGTCGAGCCGCACGATCCCCGGGTCCTCGCTGTACTCGGTGACGACGATCCCCGTCCCGTCAGCGGTGGGGGTGATGTTGCCGACCTGGCCGTTCTGCGGCATGTCGCGATCCCAGAGCACCCGGCCGCTCTCGGCATCGACGGCTCGCAGGCGCGGCGCGACCTCGCTGAGGTAGATCGTGCGCCCGTCGGGGCTGACGCCGATGCGCTGGAAGTGGTCCTCCACACGCATCCGGTGCACGACCCTCGGCTGGCGGGCGAGCAGGGTGAGCAGGGCGCCGTAGGTCTCCGGGCTCTGCTCGAGCTTCGTGGCCTCGACGGCGGCGAGGAGGGCGACGTCGGGGTACTCGATGTTCAGCGCGCTCGCCGCAAGGCGCTTGGCCTCGGCCGAGACGGATGCCGCCTGCGCCGTCCGCTGCGAGCGCCAGGCGGCCGTGCCGGCCACCAGGGCCGCGACGAGCACCACGCCGATGCCGGCGACGAGCCAGCGCAGCCGTCGGTTCTGCCGGGCGGTCGTCCTGGCCCGCTCCTCGGCCGCACGCTGCTGGGCGTCGACCGCGTCGCGGCTCGCGTCGAGGAACGCCCGCTCGGTGCTGGTGACCTCGTCGGGGCGGGAGCCGGCGACCTCGAGCCCCGATGCGAGGCGGGTGCCCGTCCACAGCGCCGACGCCTCCCGCCCGTCGGCGTCCCACTCCGCGGCGGCCACGGCCAGCCGGCGCTGCACCGCCCGACCCGCCGCGTCCTCCACGAGCCACCCGCGCAGCCGTGGCCACTCGCGGAACAGCGCCTCGTGGGCGACCTCGACCGTGCCGTCGGCGACGGTGAGCAGGCGGGCCCGGGCCAGGTCCTCGACCACCGGGCCGACCCCCTGCGTCGGCAGCGCCTCGAGCTCGCTCGCCGTCACCCGCCGGCGGGTGACCCCGGCGCCGTCGCCCGGGCCGGTCAGGCGCAGCAGGAGCGTGCGCGCGGTGGCCTGCTGCGTCGGCGACAACCCGGCATACGCCTGCTCCGCCAGTGTGGCGATCGCGCCGTTCAGGCCGCCGAGGCCCACGTAGGCCGGGTACGACAGCGAGCCGTTCTCCCGGCGCTCCCACAGCTGGGCCATCGCGGTCGAGAGCAGCGGGAGCAGGCCCGGCTCCTGGCCGGCGTCGCTGACGATCGTGTCGGCGAGCCCGTCGTCGAGGGTGAGCCGCGCCGTGGCGGCGGGACGCTCGACGGCCCGGCGGATCTCGGCCGGGGTGAGCGGCCCGACCAGCACGGTGCCGGCTCCCACGAGGGCGCGCAGCTCGTCGTGGTCGGCGAGCTCCGAGAGGTAGTCGGCGCGGACCGCGACGACCACCGTGACGGCGGACCTCGGATCGGTGGCGAGGTCGGCCAGGGCGTCGAGGAACTGGCGCCGCTCGGCGTCGTCCCGGCAGACGGTCCAGGCCTCCTCGAGCTGGTCGACCGCCAGCACCACGCAGTCGTCGGTGTCGCGCCCGCCCTCGACCAGGTGGCGCAGCAGGTCGCCCACCTCCCCGGTGCCGGCCCGGCCCAGGGCCCGGCGGGCCAGCTCGGCCATCGGGTGCGGTCCGGGTCGCAGCGTCACCACCCGCCACGTGGCGCTGCCGGGCAGCACGTCGCGCCGGAGAGCCGCCATCAGGCCGGCCCGCATCAGCGAGGACTTGCCGGAGCCGGAGGCTCCGACCAGCGCGAGGAGGCGGCTGCCCGGCATCCGGGCGACGACCTCGGCGACCAGGCGCTCGCGGCCGGCGTACCACCGGGCGTCGTCGACGTCGTACGCCGCCAGGCCGCGCCACGGGCACTGGTCCGTGTCATGGGTCGACGCGTGCGGGGCGAGGTCCGCGAGGGAGGCGACGCCGTCGGCGATGTCGGCCCTCGCGGCGGCGAGGTCGGTGCTGGAGCTGCCGCTGATGGCGACCGCCGCCTCGACCTGTCGACGCGCCCTCGCCCGCGCCACGTCCGCAGCGGCGTCGTGCACGGCTCCCGGCCAGCCACCCGACCGGGACAGAACCTCGTCCGTGACGCCGTCCACCTCACCGGGCGGCACGTGTTCGGCCACGACCTCGCGCACCTCCAGGACGGACAGCGGGGTCAGGTCGAGCACCTCCGCACCCGCCGGCACGGCCGCCAGGTGGCCGGTGAGCCGCAGCGTGAGCGTCGCGCCGCTCTCCTCGTCCTCGCCGTCGGCGAGCCGGCCGGGCCCGTCGACGTGGTCGAGCACGAGCAGCAGCGGCGCGGTGCCCGGGCCGTCGCCGGCAGTCCGGAGCGCAGTGGGCGTGCCCCGCGCGGCGAAGCGCACCGTGGCACCGTCGCGAGCGGCCTCGGTGGCGAAGGCGGCGGCGAGCGCGCTGGCGCCCGCCCCGGCCGGCCCGCGGACGACGACGGTCGCGGCGCGGCCACGCACCGCCCGCTGCCACGCGTCCCGCAGGCGGGCGAGCTCGACGGCCCGGCCGACGAACTGCCCGGTCGCGCGCAGCTCCGGGGGAAGGGCGCCACGCGAGGTGGTGGGGAGCCCGAGGGTGGGGTCGTGGGCGAGGACGCGCGCGTGGACCGCCCTGAGGCCGGGGCCGGGGTCGACGCCGAGCTCGTCGGCCAGCAGCGCCCGCGCCCTCTCGTACGCCCCCAGGGCGTCCCCCTGCCGCCCCGCCCGGTAGAGCGCGGTGACGAGCATCTCCCAGAGCCGCTCCCGCATCGGGTGGTCCGCGACCAGCCGTTCCAGCTCGGGCACGCTCTCGCCGGCTCGTCCGAGGGCGAGGTCCGCGGCCAGTCGGTCCTCCGTCGCCCCGAGGCGCAGCTCGTCGAGCCGGCGCGACTCCGCGTGTGCGAAGTCGGCGTCGAACCCGGCGTAGGCCGGCCCCCGCCAGAGGGTGAGCGCCTCCGTCAGCGTCCGGGAGGCGCTGTCCGCTCGCCCCTCGGCCAGCGCGCGGCGGCCCATCACCGCCAGGCGCGCGAACTGCTCGGCGTCGACCTGGCCCTGGTCGAGCGCGAGCCGGTAGCCCGGCCCTTCGGTGAGGAGCATGGTCGGGGCCCGGAGGCGGTCGACCTCGAGCGCGTTGCGCAGGCGCACCACGAACGTCTGGAGGGACTTGGCCGCGCTGGCCGGCGGGTCGTCCCCCCAGAGGGCGACGACGAGGTCGCCGGCCGGGACCATCCGTCCG
>DASSGC010000044.1:0-8404 GCA_035693765.1 Acidimicrobiales bacterium | reverse complement strand
CTACCCAGCGCACCCCACCTGCCCGAGCCACGGCGCGCACCGCATAGCGCTGGCCGACCCGACACGCCCCGCCCACCCGGCGAACCCGGCCGACCCGGCACAGCCCGCCTACCCGGCGCACCCCACCTGCCCGAGCCACGGCGCGCACCGCATGACCCCGGCCTACCGGTGACGCCCCCACCCGGCCGATTCCGCCCACCGGACGTGCCCGGCGCAACCGGCGGCCCCGGCGCGCGCCCCGCCCACCGGCCCGCGTCCGTTCCGGCCGGCGACCCGCCGTCCGCGGCCGCCGCAGACCGACGCCGGGCCGACCGGCGGACCGGCTGGGCCGCCCTGTGCGGCGGCCTCCTCGTGGCGGTCTCGCCCCCGCTGGGCGCGGTGATCGTCGCCGGTGCCGCGCTGGCGCCGGTCGCCCGGGCCCGGTCGGCGCAGCGACGGCACGAGGCCGACCTCGACGACCAGGTACCCGACGTCATCGACCTCCTCGCGCTCACGGCCGGGGCGGGGCTACCGGTCGGCGCCGCAGTGTGCGCCATCGGCGACCGCCCGGGCGGGCCGCTCGGCGGCGCCCTGGCCAGAGCGGCAGCGCACATCCACCACGGCGGGGCGGTTGCCGGAGCGCTCGATGCACTGGCGCGGGCCGGTCCGCCCGTGCGGCCCCTCGTCGACGCGCTCGCCCAGCACGATCGCTACGGCGCCCCGCTGCTCCCGGCGCTCGATCGCGCCGGCATCGAAGCCCGCGCCCGCCGCCGGCGCCGGGCCGAGGAGGCCGCCCGCCGCCTGCCCGTCACCCTGCTCTTCCCGCTCGTGCTCACGACGCTTCCGGCGTTCGTGCTGCTCACCGTCGTCCCGCTGCTGGCGGGATCGCTCGGCTCGCTGAGCCTCTGACATCCGGTGACCCCTGCGGTCGCACCTCTGAGGAGGACCCTGTGCTTCGCTCCACGTCCCTACGTCTCCGCACCGCCCGCGCTCCCCGTCACCGGAGCGGTGACGGGGGCCAGGCCACCGCCGAGTACGGCCTGGTGATACTGGCCGCCGGCGGCATCGCGCTCGGCGTCATCGCCTGGGCCAACGGCACCGGCAGCTTCACCGACCTGTTCGAGTCGGTGATCCAGAAGCTGACGGGCTCGCTGTGACGCGGCGGCCCGCCACCCGGCGCGCTCCCGACGGCGGCCAGGCCACCGTCGAGCTTGCCCTCGTGCTGCCGCTCGTCGCGCTGGTGCTGCTGGCGCTCGTGCAGGCGGCCGTCGTGGTCCGCGACCAGATCCTCGTCACCCATGCGGCCCGGGAGGCTGTCCGGGCCGCGGCGGTCGACGGCGATCCGGGCGCAGCGACGACGGCCGCCCGAGCCGCGGGCCCCCTGCCGGCCGACCGGCTCGACGTCGAGGTCAGCGGGCGCGGTCCGGTGGGCAGCCGGGTGCGGGCCGTCGTCCGCTACCGCACCCCGTCCCGCCTGCCGCTGGTCGGCCACCTCCTCGGCGACCTGGTGCTCACCGGCGCCGCCACCATGCGGGTCGAACGGTGATCAGCCCCACGGCACACCCGTCCGACGCGACCCGCCGGCACCGCTGCACCGCCCCGGTCTCAGGCCAGCGCATGGCGCAGCAACGCCAGCGCGGCCGCCTTGTCGAGCGGCTCGTTGCCGTTGCCGCACTTGGGCGACTGCACGCACGACGGGCAGCCCGCGGTGCACGGGCACGCCTCGATCACCGCCGCAGTCGTCCGCGCATGGCGGTCGGCGGCCTCGAAGCCCAGCTCGGCCACCCCGGCGCCGCCCTGGTAGCCGTCGTAGATGACGATGACCGGGCCGCCGAGGTCGGGCTGGTGCAGGGTCGACACGCCCCCGACGTCCCAGCGGTCGCAGATGGTGAACAGCGGCAGCACGCCGATGCCGGCGTGCTCCGCGGCGTGCAGCGCACCCGGGGCGTCGGCCCGGTCGACGCCCGCCGCCTCCAGCAGCGCCTCGGGCACCAGGTACCAGAAGGCGCGGGTGCTCAAGGTCGAGGTGGGCATGTCGAGCGGCGTGACGCCCAGCGACTGGCCGGTCAGCGTGTCCTTGCGCTGGTACCCGGTCACGGTCTGGTGCACCTCGACGGGCCCCACGCCGACATCGAACCGCCCGACCCGGCGACGGTCATCGGTGCCGCGCACCTCGATGGCGACGTCGCTGCGGACGACCGTGTAGGTGCTGCCGTCGTCGGGCTCCACCAGCGCCTCGCGGCCGTCGAGGTCGAGCTCGACCACCCGCCACGACTGGCCGGCGTGGAGGTACGAGGCACCGGGGTGGGCCTGCTCGCAGGCCCGGCCCAGCTCGACCGTGCCGACGGGATCGCCCTCGGCCGTGCGGAGCATGACCTGCCCACCGGCGCCGACGCGCAGGCCGACCCCGTGGGACGGCCAGCCACCGGCGGCGTACAGGGCCTGCGGTCCCCGGCCCCGGGCCCGCTCGTGGACCACCACCTGGTCGTCGAGCGCCAGGCGCAGCACCACCTCGTCGAGCAGCCCGGGCCAGTAGCGCTCGTCCCCGTGGGTGAGTGGCTTCTCGTGAGCGGCGCACCGCAGGTGGGCATCGGCCACGAACGGGTTGGCGGGGTTGACGACCACGGGTTCCGGCGGCCGGTGGATCAGCTCGTGGGGATGGGACGCCAGCCACTGGTCGAGCTGGTCGGACCCGGCCACCAGCACCGCAGCCGACGGCCGCCCGGCTCGCCCGGCCCTGCCCGCCTGCTGCCAGAACGACGCGATCGTGCCGGGGAAGCCGTTGAGCACCACCGCGTCGAGACCTCCGACATCGATGCCCAGCTCCAGCGCGCTGGTGGCGATGACCCCGTCGAGCCGCCCGCCGAAGAGCTCGTCCTCGATCTCGCGCCGCTCCTCCGCCAGGTACCCGCCCCGGTAGGGGCGCACCCGGCGGCGGAACCGGGACGGCAGCCGCCGTCGCACGTCGGCGGCGACGACCTCCGTCGCCCGGCGGCTGCGGCAGAAGGCGATGGTCTTCTGGCCCGACCGGACCAGCTCGGCCATCAGCGCCGCCGTCTCGCCGTTGGTCGACGCGCGCGCGCCGGTGGTCTCGTCGAGGCGGGGCGGGTTCCACACCGCCACCAGCCGCTCGCCCTGCGGCGAACCGTCGTCGACCACCGCCTCGACGGGCAGGCCGCAGAGCGCGGACGCCAGCCGCTCGGGCTGCCCGATGGTCGCCGAGCAGCACACGAACGTCGGATCGGCGCCGTAGTGGTTGGCCAGCCGGCGCAGCCTGCGGAGCAGGTGGGCCACGTGGCTGCCGAAGATGCCCCGGAAGGCGTGCATCTCGTCGACGACCACGTAGCGGAGGCGGCCGAGGAACTTCGCCCATCGGTCGTGGTGGGGAAGGATCCCGCTGTGCAGCATCTCGGGGTTGGTCAGCACGGCGGTGGCGTGGCGGCGGATCCAGGCCCGCTCCTCCTGGCCGGTGTCGCCGTCGTAGGCCCCGGCCACCACGCAGGGGAAGTCGCGCTCCGCCAGCGACCGGAGCTGGTCGTGGGCGAGCGCCTTGGTGGGGAAGACGAGCAACGAGGTCCCCCGGCGCACCGGGAGGGCCGCGGCCTCGGCGATGGGCACCTGGTAGCAGAGCGACTTGCCCGACGCCGTTCCCGTGGCGACCACCACCGACCGCCCCGCCCGGGCAAGATCGATCGCGGCCGCCTGGTGGCTCCACAGGGCGCCGATGTCCAGCCGTTCGGCGATGGGCGGAGCCAGCGGCCGGGCGAGCGAGCCGGTCCGGGCGCTCCGGGGCGGCACCCGGTGGAGGTGCACCAGCGGCGACGGGCCGGCGCCGGGATCGTCGAGATGGAGGTCGCCGGTGTCCGCCACCGCCGCCAGGTGCTCCGGCGGCGCCGCCACTCCCCGCGCGCCGGCCCGGACCGCCAGCGCGGCCTGCAGGATGTCGAGCGGATCGGCCGCGACGAGAGCCATGCCGAGGCCCAGGTTACGCCCGTGGAATTCCATCGGTGTAGCCCTGATCCTCGCGCTGCCCAACGCGGAGCGTCGCCGGCCAGACGGTAATGTCAGCAGACCATGCAGCTCCGCACCGAGGTGTCACAACTGGCAGGCTGGACGGTGGTGTCCGCCTACGGCGAGTTGGACGTCGCCACCTCACCGGAGCTGCGTGAGGTGTTCGTCCGGCTCGTGGGGGAGGGTGCGACCCGGCTCGTGCTCGATCTCGAAGGCGTCGACTTCGTCGACTCCACGGGCCTCGGCACGATCGTGAGCGCTCTCAAACGGGCACGCACGCACGGCGGCGACCTGCGCCTGGTGTGCACGCAGCCCCGCATCGCCCGCCTGTTCGAGATCACGGGCCTCGACAAGGCGGTGCCGCTCCTGCCCACCCTCGACGTCGCCGTCGGCGAGAGGTGACCCGGTGGCGGTCGTCGAGCTGGAGATCCCGGCCCGGCCCGCCTATCTGTCGTTGGTACGCCTCGTCATCGACGCGACCGTCGGCTCGCTTGCGCCCGGGCTCGGCCCGTCCCGGCTCGACGACCTGAAGATCGCGGTCACCGAGGCGTGTTCCAACGCCATCGAGGCCCACGAGGCGATCTACGCCGACGGGCCGGTGGTCGTGCAGTGCACGGTCGACGACGACCAGGTGATCGTCGATGTGATCGACCACGGCAGGGGGTTCGACCCCGACCGGGTCGAGATCCTGCCGGCCGCCACCGATCCCCGCCGGTTGAGTCACGAGAGCGGGCTCGGCATCCCGCTCATGCGGACGCTCACCGACGAGCTCGCCTTCACACCGTTGGAGGGCGGGACCCGGGTCAGCCTCACGATCTACCGGCACCCGGCCCGCGGGTGACGGCCCGGGCCCAGCGGTCGCGGCGCGAGGCCCCGCCGGGCGCTCAGAGACCGCAGATGCTGACCAGGTAGGCCGAGACGTTGCTGTTGGCCTGCCCGTAGGCCGTGAGCTTGGCCTCGTCCAGGTTCTCCATCGAGCCACCGGTCGGGTCGCTCCCCATCATCTTCTGCGACTCGAGGAAGATGCCCCAGTCGTTGGCCAGCTCGGCGGGCGGGGTGATGGCCGACATCTTGTTGGCCAGGTCGGCATAGTCGATCGTGGACGGGTCGGCGCCCTCGACCGAGGACTGCAGCGTCGACATCTGCCCGCAGAAGTCCTCGCTGCCGGCCCCGGTGTACTCGGGGATGGGTGCCATGGTGCCCTCGGCCGGTGGGGAGCCGTCGTCGGGCTCGGTGGCCGAGTCGGTGCCCGACCCGTCGCCATCCGACTCCCCCGCCCGGGACGAGTTGGGGGCCGATGCGGCGTCGCCGATCTGCCCCTCCTCGTCGTCCGACGTCGACTTGTCGGTCTTGGCGGAACCGTCACCGCCACCGCCCCCGCAGGCGGCGGTGGCGCCGGCGAGCGTGAGCGCCAGGAACAAGAACAGGGCTCTCCGGATCATGGCGTGGCATCCCCCTCGCATCGGTCTGGTGCCCCGTCCCCCAGGAACTGTTCTCCACGTTACCGATCGGTACGGATGCCGCCCAGTCGCGTCGTCATCGGCACGCTCCTCACCCGGGCCGTGCGACACTTCGGCGGTGCGCATCCTCGAGCTCGGCACGAGCCGGTCCAAGGTCATTCAATGGTTCGGAAGCGTGGGCGTCAGCATCGGTCCCCTCGCGAGGACCGAGGAAGCAGAGGTCGTCCGCGTCTCGATCGCCACCATCGCTCCGGGAGGGCAGATCGGCCGGCACGCAACCCCGGCCTGGCAACTGTTCTACGTCACCGAGGGCTCCGGCTGGGTAGCCGGCGAGACCGGCGAGATGGTCCCGATGTCGGCGGGCATGGCCGCCTCGTGGAAGCCCGGAGAGGAGCACGGCGCCGGATCGCACGAGGGCCTGGTCGCGTGCATCGTCGAGGCCAGCGTGAACCCGGTGGCCCACTTCCTCGAGAGAGCCTGACGTCGAGGCCGCGCATCCCGGCGGGCTTCACGATGCGGACGACGGTCCCCGTGCGGGCGACCGTGACCTCGTCGCCGTCCCGGGTCCGATAGCGCCGCCGTCGTGTGGGCCCCACCCGCCCGCGGCGGCCGGCGGCACCGCGAGCCTCGCGGTGCTCCCGTCAGCGGGAAAGCCGTGCGTAGGTCCCTGAATGGCGGCGTTCTCCGGGCCGGAACGTCGGCGCGCGGCACTAGCATCTCGCCCCGATGCCTGCACGCACTCCCTCGCGCGTCGCGCGCGTCGCCCGGGCTGCCGTTCCCGACGCCGGGGTGGCGCAGCTCGGGATCGTAGCCGCGGGCACCGCCGACGCGGCCGCGGCGATCGAGGCCGTCGTGGAGCGCCTGACCGAACGCGGCACCGCGGTCATGCGGGTGACGGGGCGCCGGCTGGAGCGCGACGACGACCTGGGCGCGGTGCGCCATCTGCTCGGCGACGCTCCGGGAGACGCGGACGTCGCCGACCCTGCCGCCCGCATGCGCGCCCATCGCGACGCCATCGTCGAGCGCCTGGAGGGCGGGTCGGCGGCGCTGGTGGTCGACGAGGCGCAGTGGCTCGACCCCGCGTCCGTGCGGGTGATCGTGGGCGTGGCCGAGCGGGCGGCAGCGGGCTCGCTCCCGTTGATCGTCGCCCACCGCCCCGTCCCCGGCGACGCAGCTCTGGCCACGCTCGACGCGGTCCTCGGCCGCAGCCAACCGCTGGCAGCGCTCGGCCCGCTCGACGAGTCGGAGGTCGGCGAGCTGGCCGCCATCGTGCTGGGCTCGGCCGTCGACGACCGGGTGGTCGACGCCGTGCACGACCAGACCCAGGGCATGCCGGGCCTGGTCGAGCTACTGCTCGGCGCGTGGGTCGCCGGGGGCACCGTGAACGGCGGCCGTCTGGTGGCAGAGCCGGGACCACCCGGGCCGTCGGTCGTCGCCGCCCTGCGGGCGGAGATCGACCAGCTCGCGCCGGCGGCCCGGACCGTACTCGACGCATTGAGCGCAGGCGCCGACCTCGACGACGAGCTGCTGGGCGCCACCACCGAGATCGCGCCGGACGACCTGGGCGACGCCATCGACGACCTCCACGCCGCAGGACTGGTGGCCCCGGGCACCAACGACGTGGCACCCGTGGTGGCCGCGGCGGTCACCGAGATGACCCCCGTGGCCGATCGCCGCCGGTTCCACGCCCGCCTCGCCGCGGCGCTCGCGGCGCGCGGCGCGCCCGCCACCCGGACCGGCGAGCACCTCGCCGCGGCCGGGGCCCAGGGCCCGGAGGCCGCGGCTGCCTTCGTGGCCGCCGGCGACGCCACGCTGCTCGACGCGCCGGAGCTGGCGGCGGGGTGGTACGAGCGGGCCATCGCTGCCGGCACGCCGCCGGCGGGCCTGGCCGCCCGCCGGGCCCAGGCCGCGGCGCTCGTGGGCGACGCGGTGACCGCTCTGCGCCTGGCCGACGCCGTCGTGGCCGACCCGGCGGCCGGCGACCGCCCCCAGGCGCTGGGGGTGGTGGCCGCGCTCCTGCCCAGCCGCGGCTTCTGGCGCCGCTCGTCGGCCGCCTACCGCGAGCTGGCGGGGAGTGCGGCGGCCGCGCCCGCGGACCGGACCGCCGCGGCCTGGCCCCTGCTCGCCGGCATCGGCGCCGTCACGACGGGGATGTCCCCGGCGGCGGCCGGCCCGGACGCGGCAGCGGGCAACACGGCGGCCGCGGTCGACGCGAGGCCGGTGCCGCCCGCGGGCGGCCCCGGGGGCGGACCGGGTTCCGCATCCGGCATGGAGGTCGAGGCGCTCTGGCTGACGTGCGACGCCCTGGCGGCCTCCGTGTCCCCCGACGGTGGCCGCCCGTTGGTCGACCTGCTGGAGGCGGCCGAGCTGCTGGAGTCGGCACACACCTCCCTCGTCCTGCCGACGACACCCCACGCCATCGGGGCGACGGTCGCGCTTGCCCTCAGCGAGCTCGCCACCGCCGAGCACCTGCTGGCCCGGGCCCGCGACCACGACGTCGGCGGCGCGACCCTCCGGCCCCACCATCGCCTGGGGCTCGGCTGGGTGGCCGTCCGCAGCGGCCGGTGGGCCGCGGCCCAGGCGACCCTCGACGAGGCGAAGGGGATGACGCTGGCCCCCCGCGAGATCCTGCTGGCGGCGGCGATCGAGGCGGGGCTCGCGCGCCGGTCGGGGGACCTCAGCCGGCTGAGCGACGCCTGGAACCGGGCCGAGGGCGTGCTGCTCCGCCATCCCGCCGACCTGTTGTCGCTGGAGATCGTGGGCGAGCTGGCCATCGGCGCGGCCCGGCTGGGACTGTGGGACCGGGTGGCACCGAAGGCGCACGAGCTGGGCAACGTCGTCCGGTCCCTGGGTGAGCCGCCGTTGTGGTTGCTGCCCCTGCGGTGGATCGGGCTGCAGGTGGCGCTGGCCACCGACGACCGGGAGGCCGCCATCCGCCGGGCGGCCGAGGTGGA
>DASSGC010000043.1:0-3242 GCA_035693765.1 Acidimicrobiales bacterium | reverse complement strand
CGCGACGGCGAAGCCGTCCTGGTCGCGCCCGGCCGGCACCTGGACGCCGCCGAGGTCGGTCGTGGCGAACGTGCGGGCGACCCAGTAGCCGGCGACGCCGGGGTCGGCCGCCACGACCCCGCCGGCGCCGAACACCTGCCCGTAGTGGCGGGTCACCCGCGTCGGCGCCAGCGGCACGGCGTCCGACCGCCAACCCTCCTGGGTCACGGCGGCCAGTGCCGGCCGCAGGGGCGGCACGGGGATGGTCACCGCCGCGCGGGACCACCGTTCGGCCAGCGGACCGAGCGCCCCCGGCGGCACGTCGATCGACGGCGCCAGGCGCCAGGCGTCGCCGGCCTCCGCCGGATCGAGGCCCGTGGTGACGATCAGGTCGGCGTCGCCGAGCCCCCCGAGGGTGAAGTCGTGCGCCTGCAGGCCGGCGGTGGCCAGGTGGTGGCGGCTGCGCCAGTCGAACACGCCCTTGGCGCCCCAGGTGTTCAGCACGCCGAGGTGCGCAGCCGCGGCGAGCGCGTGCAGGCCGGGGACCGCGCCGTCCTGCACCACGCCCGGGCCGGCGAGGACGACCGGGCGCGCCGCGGCGCGCACCGCGGCCACGGTGTCGTCGCCGGGGACCGTCCAGCGGTCCCGCACGGGCGCCACCGGCAGGGTCACGGCGGGCGCCGGGGCGTCCGGGTCGAGGTCGAGGCGGAGGGCTGCGCCGGTCCCCGCCGCCACCGCCGCCGCGAGCGGTTCGACCGCGGCGGCGAGATCGGCCACGGAGGCGACGGTGAGCGACGGCGCGCCGCCTGCGCCTGCCGAGCCGGCCGCACCCGCCACGGTCACGGTCACGGTCACGGTCCCGCCGGCGACGACGACCGCAGCGGGCCGCCGGTGGACCCGCCCGTGGGCGGCGGCCAGCCGCCCGGCGGCGAGCGGGCTGGCCACCGGGACGGCGCCGAGGCCGGCGACGGGGGCGCCGTACGCGGCCTCGACTCCCGCCGCCCGGAGCACCCGGGCCGCGAGGCGCCCCGCGGTGGACGTCCCCGCCATCAGACCGGCGCGGGCGCCGGGGCGGGGTAGAACTGCGCCGCCCAGCGGCGGAACTCGGTGACCGCCTTCTCGGTGGGCGCGAGGGCGGGGGTGGCGACGAACCGCTTGCTCTCCCAGATGGGGATGTCCTCCTCGAACTGTCGTGACACCTCGGCGGCGAAGGCGGCGCCGATCTTGGCCGCCAGCTCGTGCCCCGAGTGGTACAGCGTGAACCGCACCTCGAGGTGGTCGTCGTCGATGGGCGTCGTGGCCGACACGAGCGTGACGCGCCCCATCAGGTCGAAGTGGACGACGCCCACCCCGGGGCCGTGGCTGGTCGACTCCAGCGCCCCGTCGAACGTGCCGCGGGCCGAGTTGAAGAGCTGGGTGCTGCGGACCGTGCGGACCGGCCCGTCGAGCACGATCTCGCCGATGTCGCCCACGCGCTCCAGGCCGTGGACCGACCGGAAGTGGGCCATGTCGACCGAGTTCTCGGCCACCTCCTGCCATGCCGTCCGGACCGTCCAGGTGTACCGGCCCACCTCGACGTGGTCGCCGGTGAGCGCCTGGGGCACGTCCCAGCCGGGCGCGACGTCCGGGTCGGGGTGGTGCCAGAACAGCAGCAGGCCGTTGCGGACGGCGGTCGGGTAGGCGCGCACCCGGGCCCGGCGGTTGGCCCGGTCGGCGTAGGGGATCGCCGCGTTGGTGCCGTCGGCCCGGAACGACCACTCGTGGAAGGGGCAGACGAGGCATCCGTCCGCCACCCGCCCGCCGACGCCGAGGTGGGCGCCGAGGTGGGGGCAGTAGGCGTCGAACACCCGGATCTCGTCGCCGTCCCGCCAGGCGACCAGGTCCTTGCCGTGGTAGCGGAGCGACGTGACGGGGTCGGCGGACAGCTCGTCGACGCGGCCCACGGCGAACCAGCCGTAGGGCAGCGGGAAGGGGAAGCGGTCGGACATGGTGGTCTCCTTGTTCCCGTCACGAGCCGGTCGGCCGGGGGGTCGACCCGGCGGTCGGCCGGGGGTCGCGCGGCAGCCCGAGGGCCCGCTCGGCGATGAGGTTGCGCTGGATCTGCTCGGTGCCCCCGCCGATGCGCGACGCCCACTGGCCGAGGAACTTGTCCTGCAGGGGGCCGTAGCTGTCGTCGGTCCGGCTGCTGGGGTCGCCCCCCTCCAGCAGGCCCTCGGCGCCCAGGGCCAGCATGGCCGTGTCGCCCAGGCGACCCATGAACCTCGACAGGCCGAGCTTCACCGCGCTCGCCTCGGGGCCCACCGGCCCGCCCCGGCGGACGGCGGCCGCCACCCGGTCGCCCAGCATCCGCAGCACGGCGCCCTCGACCCAGAGGGCGGTGAGCGCCTGGCGGAGGGCGGGGTCCGCGCCGCGGCCGGTGCGCAGGGAGGCGGCGACGACGTCGTCCACGTGGTCGGCCACGTTCATCGAGCCGATCATCATCCGCTCGGCGCCGAGGGTCGTGCGGGCGACGGCCCAGCCCTCGCCGACCGTCCCGAGCACGCAGTCGGCCGGGATGCGGACGCCGTCGAGGTGGACCTCGTTGAAGTGCGCCGCCCGGTTGATCTGCACCAGCGGCCGGACCTCGACGCCGGGCAGCCGCATGTCGCACAGGAAGTAGGTGATGCCGTGGTGGCGGATCGAGCCGGGCTCGGTGCGGGCGAGGAGGATCGCCCAGTCGGCGCCGCGGGCGCCGCTGGTCCACACCTTCTGGCCCGTGACGACCCACCCGTCGCCGTCGGGCAGGGCCCGGGTGCGGAGGCTGGCGAGGTCGGAGCCGGCGTCGGGCTCGGAGAAGAGCTGGCACCAGAGGTGCTCACCGCGGCGGATGGCGGGCAGGAAGCGCTCCTGCTGCTCGTGCGTGCCGTGGGCCATGAGGGTGGGCCCGACCATCAGGGTGGCGACGTGGAAGTTGCCGCTGGGGACGGCGTAGCGGGTCTCCTCCTCGGCCACGATGCGGGCCTGGTTCGCCGTCAGCCCCCGCCCGCCGGCGGCCTCCGGCCAGGTGGGGACCGCCCAGCCGCCGCCGTCGAGGGTCCGCTGCCAGCGCCGCGCCGCGTCCGCCCGCTCGGGGGTGTCGACCATGCGGAGGTGGCGGTCGGCCGGGCCGTAGGGGGCGGCGTGGACCGCCATCCAGGCCCGGACCTCGGCGCGCAGCGCGGCCTCGGCCGGCGTGTCCTCGGTGGTCGCCACTGCGCCCGTCCTCCGTTTGAAGCTCAGTTCAG
>DASSGC010000042.1:0-5700 GCA_035693765.1 Acidimicrobiales bacterium | reverse complement strand
GGCGCTCGGCGGCCAGCACGCACCGGATGCGGTAGGGCGAGTCGAGCAGCGCCTCGATGGCGAACAGGCCCTCGACGACGAAGTAGCCGCCCCGGCGCTCGACGGCGCGGCGGCGGGCGGGCTCGTTGAGCGCCCGGAAGTCGTCGAGCAGGACGTCGGGCGGGACGGTAGGTGGGACGTCGGGCGGGTCGGGCGGGTCGGGCGGGTCGGCCACTGCACCATCCTGGTTGGCCGGGCCGGGGCGGCGGGACGAAGATGGGCCATGCGTCGCATCGTCTGCCGGGAGCTGGGCCCACTCGACCGACTGGTGGAGGAGGACGCGCCCGACCTCACCCCGGCACCGGACCAGGTGGTCGTGGCCGTGCGGGCCGCGGGGGTCAACTACGTCGATGCGCTGTTCGTGCAGGGCGGCTACCAGATCAAGCCCCCGCTGCCGTTCACCCCCGGCAGCGAGATCGCCGGGCAGGTCGTCGCCGTGGGCGACGCGGTGCAGGGCGTGGGCGTCGGCGACCGGGTGGCCGCCTCGGTCGGCCTCGGTGGCTACGCCGAGCAGGTGGCGGTGCCGGCCGCGTCGGTGCTGCCGCTGCCCGCGGGCCTGTCGTTCGGCCGGGCCGCGGCGATGGTCCAGTCGTACGCCACGGCGCTGTTCGCCCTGACCCGGCGCACGACCGTGCGCGAGGGCGAGACCGTGCTGGTGCTCGGGGCGGGGGGCGGTGTCGGCCTGGCCACCATCGACGTGGCCCGGTCGCTGGGGCTCGATCCGATCGCCGCCGCGTCGTCGGACGCCAAGCTGGCGGCCGCCCGGGCGGCCGGCGCCCGCGGCACGATCGACTACGAGTCGGAGGACCTCAAGACCCGCGCCCGCGAGCTGGGCGGGGGCGGCGTCGACGTGGTGGTCGATCCGGTCGGTGGCCGCTGGGCCGAGCCGGCGCTCCGGGCGCTGGCCGTCGGGGGCCGGTACCTCGTGATCGGGTTCGCCGGCGGGGAGATCCCCCGGCTGCCGATCAACCACATCCTGCTCAACAACCGGACCGTGGTCGGCGTCGACTGGGGGGCGTGGGCCATGCAGAACCCCGGCGACAACCAGGCGCTCGTCGCCGACCTCATGGCCGCGGTGGCCGCCGGGCGGCTCCACCCGCCCGAGCCCGCGTCCTACCCGCTGGCTGACGCCGCCGGCGCCCTCGCCGACCTCCAGGCCCGGCGGGTGGTGGGCAAGCTCGTCCTGGAGCCGTAGAGGCCGAGCGGATAGGCCGCTCGCCAGGGCCTACGCGTGGGGATTTGGCGTGGAAGCACCAGCTCCAGAGCTCGGCCGACCGGCAACGCAGCACGGTGACACGCGCCGACGAGACCTATCCGCTCGAGTCCTTCGGCGGCGCCGCTGCGGCGTCGAGAGGGTCCGAGCGCCCGAACGTCGCGCCCGCGCGACCTGCCGCTCAGCCCAGCCCGCGGGCGATGGCGACCACCGCCGTCGCCGCCGCGAACACCAGGACCGCGGGCCGCAGCCAGCGCCCGTCGACCCGCCCCGCCAGCGCCCGGCCGGCGAGCAGCCCGGCGCCGACCCCGGGGAGGAGCACGGCGGCCAGCACCGCCTGCCAGCCCGCCACCGCACCGGCGAGCGCCAGGCCGGCCAGCGAGACCACGGTGCCCGTCCCGATGGTGACCGCCAGCGTCGAGCGCAGCACCCTGCCCTCGTGGTGCTGGTAGAGCAGGGCGAGGGGCGGCCCGCCGATCGACGTGGCCGTGCCCATGGCGCCCGACACGACCCCGGTGGCGACGGTGGTGCCCCGCGTCAGCGGCACCGTCAGCGACGCCGCGCTCAGGCCCGCCGCGACCAGGACGCTCACGCCGGTGACGACGGAGAGCGTGTCGGCCGCGATCAGCGCCACCACCAGGGCACCCACGGCGGTGCCCGGCAGGCGGCCGAGCATGAGCCAGCCGACGCCCCGCCAGTCGACGTGGTCGGACTCCCGCACGGCCATGGTGGCGGCCAGGGGCAGGGCCAGCATCGTGGCGGCGGCGGGCAGGGCGGCGGGCTCGACGACGGCCAGCACCGGCACCGCCACCATGTTGGCGCCGAAACCGATCGTCCCCTGGACGGTCGCGCCGAGGCAGACGGCCGCGAGCACGACGAGGTATTCAGCGAGGTCGAGGTGGATGGGGGGCTCCCGGTCGATGCGGCGGTCAGGCGCGCTCGGCCACCAGCTTGGCGTAGCGGTCGAGCAGGGGGAGGATCCTTTCCCGCGGCGCGGACGGCAGGTTGAACACGGTCTCGGTCACGCCGAGGGCGGCGTAGTGGTCGAGCTTGCCGTGCTCGGGGATCGAGGCGAACGGCACCACCTCCATCCCCCGGGGATCGCGCCCCGCCGACGCCACGGCCGCCTGCAGCCGCGGGAGCGCATCGGTGAGACCGGCGCCGCCGATCGGGATCCACCCGTCGGCGTACTCGGCGATCGACTCGAACAGCCGGGGCCCGGCGGCGCCGCCGAGCAGCACCGGCACCGCCGGCGCGCCGTCGGGCCCGCGCTGGGCCGGCTTCGGCCACGACCAGGTGGGCCCGAACCGCACGTGCTCCCCCGCGTAGGCCGCCTCGTCGTCGCGCCACAGGGCCTGCATGGCCCGGACGTGCTCGCGCCCCACGGCCCGGCGGGTGCGGTACTCGACGCCGTGGTCGTTCATCTCGTCCTCGTTCCAGCCGAAGCCGACGCCGAGCGCGACCCGACCGCCCGACACGTGGTCGAGCGACGCCACCGCCTTGGCCGTGACCAGGGGCTCGCGCTGGGCGGCGAGCAGGATGCCGGTGCCGAGCCGGAGCGTGGTGGTGGCCGTCGCCGCGGCGGCGAGGGCGACCAACGGGTCGAGCGACCGCTTGTACTCCTCCGGCAGGGGCCGCCCGCTCGGATGGGGCGTCCGGCGGGTGAGGGGGATGTGGGTGTGCTCGGGCAGCCACAGCGATCCCAGGCCACGGGCCTCGACCTCGCGGGCCAACTCGACCACGCCGATCGAGACGTCTGTTGCGAACATCGTGACGCCGTAGCGCATGCCTCGCCCCCGCATCTGGATATCTGACGGTTCGTCAGGACTGTGCCATCATGCCCCGCCATGAGCGGTATCTGCGACGGTCGGGTCGTCATCGTCACCGGCGCGGGGCGGGGCATCGGCCGCGGGCACGCCCTCGAGTTCGCCCGCCAGGGCGCCCGGGTCGTCGTCAACGACATCGGCGCCGAGCTCGACGGCACCGGTGGCTCGCCCTCGCCCGCGCGGGCCGTGGTCGACGAGATCGTGGCCGCCGGCGGGGAGGCGGTGGTCAACGGCGACGACGTGGCCGACTGGGCGGGCGCGGCACGGCTGGTGGGCACCGCGCTCGACACGTTCGGCCGGCTCGACGTGGTGGTCAACAACGCCGGCGTGGTCCGTGACCGCATGTTCGTGTCGTGCGGCGAGGACGAGTGGGACGCGGTGGTGCGCGTGCACCTCAAGGGCCACTTCGCCGTCGCCCGCTTCGCCGCCGAGCACTGGCGGGAGCGGGCCAAGGCGGGTGAGCCCGTCGACGCCCGCATCGTCAACACGTCGTCGGGCGCCGGCCTGCTCGGGTCGGTCGGCCAGTCGGCGTACTGCGCGGCCAAGGCCGGCATCGCCGCCCTCACCCTCGTCCAGGCCGCGGAGCTGGGCCGCTACGGGGTGACCGCCAACGCCATCGCCCCGTCGGCCCGCACCCGCATGACCGAGACCGTGTTCGCGGAGATGATGGCCGCCCCCGCCGACGGGTCCGCCTTCGACGCCATGGCCCCGGGGAACGTCGCCCCGCTGGTCGTGTGGCTCGGCTCGCCGGGCTCGGCTCACGTCACCGGCCGGGTGTTCGAGGTCGAGGGGGGCAAGGTGGCGGTGGCCGACGGCTGGCAGCACGGCCCCGCCGTCGACAAGGGCGACCGCTGGGACCCCGCCGAGCTGGGACCGGTGGTGGACGACCTGCTGGCCAAGGCGCCCGCACCCGCACCTGTCTATGGTGCCTGACGACGCCGACCGGCCCGGACCCGACCCCGGGCACCGGCGAGGGGTGGAGGTCATGGGCCCCGCGTGGAGCCCATGACCTCTCCCCTGAGGGGACCGCGGCGACCCGGCGGCCGGGTCAGAATCCCCCGCTGGTCATCGCGGCGGTGAGGACCAGCACGCCGGCGGCGACGAGCACCCCCTCGGCGGCCGTGGTGAGCCCGAGGCGGCGCCAGGCCGTCGCGTCGTCGTCGCGCATGATGGCGGGCACCAGCCGCGCGTGGTTGTACGCGCCGAGGACCAGCACCAGGGCGACGACCGACAGCTTGGCGGCGAGCGCCCGCCCGTAGCCGGACGTCCACAGCGCGGACACCGACGCGAGCTGCGACCAGGACAGGACGACGCCGCTGGCGGCGACGAGGGCCACCGACGCCCCGGCGAGCGTGCTGAACCGGTCGACGGTCTCGGCCGTGCAGCGGGCCGTGCCCCGGCGGCGCTGCGTCACCACCTCGATGGCGAGCAGCACACCGCCCCCGAACCACACGGCGGCGGCCGACACGTGGACGGACTGCGTGAGGATGAGCAGGCCGCGGGGGTCGGACGCCTGGGGATGGCCGACCAGCCCGAACGAGGCGAGGGCGACCAGCCCGGCCACGACGAACAGCGCCCGCTCCAGGGTCTGGCGGGACACCGACCAGACGCCGACCACGGTGCCCGAGGGGCGCACGACGCACACCCGGCGGCCCCATCCCGCCGGCGGGCGGGCGAGCGTGAAGCCGAACAGCGCCAGCGCCAGCAGGCGTACGCACGCGGCGTCGCTGAACCGGCTGGAGAGCACGAGCCCGAGCGCCTCCGGGTCCGCGGCGCCGGCGAGCCCCGCGCCGGACACGACCATCGCCCGCAGCGGCAGCGACGCCAGGCAGGCGACGATCCCGATCGCGGCGGCCAGGATCATCGCCTTCTCGGACACCCTCCGGCCGGTCATCACCGGCCGGCTGACGAACAGGCGGAAGAACACGCCGCCCAGCACGAACAGGGTGGCGACGTTCTCGATCCAGGCCACCACCGAGAGCACCCGGTCGGCGAGGAGGGACCGGGTGATGGGGGTCTCGAGCGGCGCCATCGCCTCGGACGTGGCGGGGTGGGAGGGCCAGCGGACCAGCACCAGCACGACGACGGCACCCGCCAGGGCGGCGGCCGCGCCGACGGCGAGCAGCGCCGCCCCGGCCGCGGTCCGCAGCTCGATCCTGCGGTCGGGGACGGTGACCCACAGGTCGTCGTCGGCACGCGACGACGGCTGGCGGCCGCGCGGCGGTCCGAGCACGTCGTCGAGGCCGGGCGCGTCGAGGTCGCGGAGGAGGCGCCGGTTCGGGGACCGGGCGCCGGGCCCGGCGCCGCGCCGGTCGTCGCCCGGCTCTCCCGGTGAGGTCACGTCAGGCCGTGCCGCGTGCGGCGTCTCGAGGATGGGGACCTGCGGGGCGAACCCGGTGGGCCCCCGGTCGGCGGGGCCGAGGTCGTGGCGGCCGTGCCGGTCGTCGGCGCCGCGCCCGTGCTGTCCGAGCAGGTGGGCACCGAGCGGGTCGGGACCGGCCCGGCCGTCGCTGTGCCGGTCGTGGCGGTCGAGGTCGTGGCGGTCGAGGTCGTGGCGGTCGAAGTCATGGCGGTCGAAGTCATGGCGGTCGAAGTCATGGCGGTCGAAGTCATGGCGGTCGA
>DASSGC010000041.1:0-2896 GCA_035693765.1 Acidimicrobiales bacterium | reverse complement strand
GAACAGCAGGACGAACAGGACGTCCTTGGCCTTCGTGAGCAGCGCGTCGCCGGCATCCGTGCGTTCGGTGCTGGTGATCAGGGCGGTTCCCTTGGCCGGTGCCTCGGGCCGCAGGTGGCCGGCGGCGACCAGCGACTCGCGGGTGACCGCGGCGTGCTCGGCCAGGAACGCCTCCAGCGCGTCCAGGCCGAAGCCCATCGCCGCGACCCGGTCGTGGCGCTCCTGCCGCGCCCGCGCCTTGGCCTCGGCGACCTGGCGGCGGTCGGCCTCCTGCAGCGCGTGCGCGTCGAGGGTCAGCCGCACCACCTGGTCGACCAGCCACTCCCGGCTCTGGTCGGCCAGCGCCGCGCGCAGCTTCTCCTCGAACGCCGGCACCAGCTCGCGGTTGATGTCCCTGACGATGGTCTCGATGGTCGTCACGATCCGGATTCTGGCCCAGAGGGTCGAGCGGGTGCCATCGCTCTGAGGCCTCTGACCCCCCGGCTCGGGTCGCGGGGGGTCAGAGGGGTCGGGGGGCGGCCCGGGGGCGTCGAGACACACGGATTGGCTGTCACCTGCCCCTCCAGGCAGCCATTTGGTGAGTCTCGACGCCGCCGAGGGCCGCCTCAGCCCGCCGGAAGGCTCGTGTAGATCGACTTCAGCTCGGTGTACTGCCCAAGACCTTCGGGGCCGAACTCGCGGCCGATGCCGGAGGCCTTGTAGCCGCCGAACGGCGCGGCGAAGTCCATCGTGTAGGTGTTGACGCCGTACGTCCCGGCGCGGACCTGGCGGGCGACGTCGAGGCCGGCCTCGTCGTCACCGGTCCAGACGGTGCCGGCCAGGCCGTACTCGGAGTCGTTGGCGATCCGGACGGCGTCCGCGACGTCGTCGTAGGGGATCACCGACAGCACCGGGCCGAAGATCTCCTCCTGGGCGATCCGCATGCCGTTGTCGACGTCGGCGAAGATCGTCGGCCGCACGTACCACCCCGACGAGAGGCCGTCGGGCATCCCGTTGCCGCCGAGCGCGACCCGGGCCCCCTCCTCCTGGCCGAGGGCGATGTACTTCTCCACGCGCTCCTGCTGGCGCTGGGCGACCAGCGGCCCGATCTCGGTGGCCGGGTCCATCGGGTCGCCCACCTGCATCCCGGAGACGGTCTGCACGAGCGCGTCGAGGATCTCGTCGTACCGCGCCCGCGACGCGAGGATCCGGGTCTGCGCGACGCACGCCTGCCCCGAGTTCATCAGCGCGGTGAACTTCAGGCCCTCCATGGTCGCGGCCAGGTCCGCGTCGTCCAGCACGATCGCGGCGGACTTGCCGCCGAGCTCGAGCGAGACCCGCTTGAGCTGCTCACCGCACACCGCGGCGATCTTGCGGCCGGCCGCCGTCGACCCGGTGAACGCGACCTTGTCGACACCGGGGTGCCCGACCAGGTGCTCGCCGACCTCGCGGCCGCCGGCCACGATGTTGACGACGCCGGCGGGGACGCCGGCCTCCTGGAGCAGCTCGGCCATCAGGTAGGCGTCGAGCGGCGTCTCGGGCGCCGGCTTCACCACCACGGTGCAGCCCGCGAGGATCGCCGGGACGACCTTGGACATGATCGTGAACTGCGGGACGTTCCACGGCGGGATCGCCGCGACCACGCCGACCGGCTCACGGCGTACGACGACGGGCGCGCCGAGCACGCCGGGCCGCGACTCCTCCCACGGGTACTCCCGGGCGATCCCGAGGAACGCCTCGATCTGCATCCACGGCGCCGGCGACTGGGCCAGGTTGGAGAAGGACGTCGGCGAGCCCATCTCGAGGGTGATCAGGTCCGCCATGGCGGTGAGGCTGCCGGCGTAGAGGTTGGAGAACTCCTGGACGACGTCGATCCGCTCCTGCGGCGACATCCGCGGCCACGGGCCGGAGTCGAACGCCGTACGGGCGGCGGCCACCGCGGCGTCGATGTCGGCCGGGCTGCCCTCGGGGACCCGGGCCACGACCTCCTCGGAGTGCGGGCTCACCACCTCGAGGACGTCGGGGCCGGCCGGTGCGGCCCATCCGCCGTCGATGAAGAAGGCGTCGCGGTCGTGGGTCATGGAATCTCCTCGAGTTGGTCTGCAGGTGCGGTCACGGGGCGTGGATGAACCAGTCGGTGAAGCCCGAGGGCTCGTGGAGGCCGAGGACGCCGTGCTCGTAGAGACCCCAACCCTCCTGCGGCTCCTTGCCCTCCTCGTTCCAGACGGCCCGGCCGACGCTGTCGGTGAGACCGAACGGCACGCGGCCGACGACGCCCGGGTCGGTCATGTCGTAGGTCAGGCGCTCGGTGAAGCCGGCGCCCTTCCACTGCCCGTGGCCCCAGTCCGAGTCGCCGCCGTAGCCGCCGCCGACGTGGATCGGGACGGGGAGCAGTGACTCCAGCTCGATCGTGACCGGCGTGCCGTCGGGCAGCGTGCACTCGACGACGCCGCTCTTGGGCGTCCGGGTGCCCGAGACGTACGTCGTGCGGATCCGCGGCCAACCGAGCTGCTCGATCCGGCCGTCCTTGAAGATCCGGGTGCAGTCGTTGAGGAGCCGGTAGCCGTCGGCTTCCTCCTGGATGATCACGCAGATCCCGAAGTCGTCGAACGCGACCGGCACGTAGAGCCACCACATGCCGCCCCACGCGGGGTCGGCCGGGCGGCCGGGCGGCTCGGACTCACCCGACGGGCGGATCCCCCACGACCGGTCGCGGGAGCCGATCCAGCGGTCGGGCGTGACGGCGATGTCGGTCCCGTCGATCGAGATGACCCCCTCCCACGAGCCGCACTGGGCGAACCGCTGCGCGTCCAGCACCTTCTTCAGGGCGCCGGTGCGCATCACGTGGGGCGCCTCCTGGATGGCGGGGAAGAGGCCCCGCCAGTGGAGGTCCATGGCGATGCCCTCGGTCTCCTCG
>DASSGC010000040.1:0-3507 GCA_035693765.1 Acidimicrobiales bacterium | reverse complement strand
CGCCACGGCGTCGGCCCGGTACCAGCCGGTGAGAGCGATGACGGCGGCGGCAACGAGAACGGCCAGCGAGCCGAGCGCATCGTTGATGACTTCCAACCTCGCCGCGCGGGCGTTGAGGTTGCCGTTGGAGATGCGGCCGAGTAGCAGGATCGACACCGCGTTGCCTGCCAAGCCGACGACGCCGAAGACCAGCATGGCGCTGGCGGCGACCTCGGGAACGGCGAAGAGGCGTCGGACGCCCTCGACAAGCACGAAGCCGCCAACGGCGAGTAGGACGGCGGCCTGCGCCGCGGCGGCGAGGACCTCGGCCGGCGGTAGCCCCAGGTGCGGGCGTCGGTGCTCGGGCGCCCGGCGAGCACGGCTGCGATTAGGGCGAGGGACAGCCCGGCAACATCGGTGAGCATGTGCCCGGCGTCGGCCAGCAGTGCGAGGGAGCCCGACAGGAAAGCGCCGACGACCTCGACGACGAGGATGGTGCTAGAGATCGTCAGGACGATCGCCAGCGGCCGGCGGTGACCGCTGGCGGGCAGAACATGGCTATGGTCACCTTGGCCGGGATCGCGACGGCCGTGGTGGTGGCCGGCGTTCATGCGCTGCGCTCCCGCATGGCGTCGCCGTAGTTGGGGCACAACGCGACCGCGGCGCCGGTCGCGGCGCTTCGACAGCTTCTGCCGCTTCTCGTCACCAGGATCGGGGCGTGCGCCCAGATCGGCGGCTCGGCGCCCAGGGCCTCGCACAGCGGTGGTGATGTCGTCACACCGGTCGGCGCGGTCGTTCGGAACGCGCTGAACACCGCGCCGCCCACGAAGATCAGCGCCACCACGGCGGCAACGGCCAGGGGGATCAGCACCCCACGCCGGGGCCACTTGCGGGGACTGGTGGGTGCGGGCATGGCTGCCTCCTCGAAGTCAGGCAGGGCCAGTGGCAGCGAGTGGCGGGCTCGCCACCGCTCACCCGCGCGGCGTAGCAGGTCGTCGGTGTCCATGGACTATCCCCTGCTCTCCAACAACCGCCCGATGCGGTCCCGGGCGTCGGCGAGTGTCGACTTGACGGTGCCCGGCGACAGGCCGAGTGCGGGGCGACCTCGTCGATCGGCAGATCGACGAAGTAGTACAGCCCGATCATCTCCCGTTGACGCCGAGCCAACCCCCGATGGCCGCCTCGACCGCCGCGGATTCATCGCCATCACCAGTCGGGTCGTGACCGAACGACCCGTCGTGCGCGGCCGACGGGCCAGCGTGGCCGCTTCGCCGTGTCCGCCGCGGCGCTCGTCGTCGCCGGTGTCGTCAGCGGCCTCCACGTGGGTGAGCGCGGCGAGTACGGGGCCGACGTGAGCCTGCCGACCCTGCTCGCCGCCGGTGTCAACGTTGTGCCGATCGGCATCCTCGTGCTCGGCATCGGGACGCTGGCCCACGGGTTGGCCCCCGCTACGTCACGCTCGCCGCTTACGGGCTGGTGGCCTGGTCGTTCCTCGTTGAGATCATCGGTGCCAGCCTCGGTGCCAGCCGGTGGCTGCTCGACACCTCGATCCTGCACCACATTGCCCGGGCACCCGCCGCCGACGTGCGCTGGGACAGCGCCGCCATCCTGGTGGTACTCGGCCTCGCCGCCGCCACCGCCGGAGCGTCTGCGTTCGCCCGCCGCGACCTCAAAGGCGCCTGACGGCCGGCGCCCAGGCCGGGTTCGCCGGCCGTGACCGCGGCGGACGGCGCCGCGGGCGGTGACGGGCGACGGGGGTCGCCGATGCGCGCCCGCAGCCAAGTCCGGGTCGTGCGCTCCGCCGAGGTGGGCCGGCCTTGGTAGCGGAAGACGGAGCCGCAGCCGCCTCGGCCTGCTGGGCCGGTCGATCATCTGGTGAACAGGTCAACCTGCAGCCCGTCCGGTCCCATATCATGATCGTCTGCGCGTACGTAGTGATCATTCTTGGCTCTGGCCGTGGCGACGCCAAGATGCACGTCGGCGTCGAGGGTCAGCCGCGGAATGTCCCCGCCTACGGGGCCGGCTTGAGCGGAACCGCTACCTCCTGCCCGCCCGCGAGCTGCAGCGGGGGCTGGCCGGCGGGGTGCACGGTGACCGGGGCGGCGTTGCACGGTGAGGCCTTGACAGTTACGTCGCGCCGGGTCGCGGTGACGTGGATCTGGTGCCCACGGTAGGTGAGCAGGGTGTGCAGCTTGCTGATCTGCTGCGGTAAGCGAGGGTTGAGCCGCAACGCGTCCTGGCGCGTCTCGACGCCGAGGTAGCAGCGTTCGACCAGGTCGAGGGTGCCGGCCATGGCGCCGATGTGGATGCCTTCCCGGGTGCTGCCGTGCTGGGTGTCGCCGATGTCGGCGGACAGCGCTTCGGTGAAGCACTGCCAGGAGGCGGTCCGGTCGGTGCGGGCCTGTACCCAGGCGTACACGACCCGGCTCAGCGAGGATCCGTGCACGACCCGGTTGACGTAGAACTGCACGGTGCGTAGCAGCGCCGGTGCCGGCCACCGGTAGCCGAGCCCGGCGAGCACGTCCCGCAACTCCTCGGCGGAGAGCAGGTAGAGCAGCATGAGTACGTCTGCCTGCTTGCCGACCTGATAATTGTTGGGCGAGTCGCCGTCGGCGGCGAGGATCAGGTCGAGCCGGGTGAGGTCGCCGTGGCGGGCGGCGTAGCCGGCGAGATCGAGCTGCGGGAGGTTGGCGTACCCGTCGAACTGGCTGATGATCCCGTCGTCGTGGAACGGCACGTACATGCGGCTGGTGATGTCCCGCCAGCGGGCCAGCTCCTGCTCGTCTATGCCGAGGGTATCGGTGAGGCTGCCGCTGTCGGGGCAGGCGAGCAGGTCGACGACCTCCAGGGCGCGGCGCAGCAGCCACACGGTCATCACATTGGTGTACGCGTTGTTGGCAAGCCCCGGCGCGTGCGCGCCGGCGTGGGCGGTGTGGAACTCGTCCGGGCCCATCACCCCGGTGATCTCGTACCGGCCGGTCGCCGGGTTCCGCCGGGCCAGGTCGGCGAAGAACCGGGCGGTCTCGACGATCAGGTGGGCCCCATAGGTGCGCAGGAAGTCCAGGTCGGCGGTGGCCTGGTAGTACTGCCACACGCTGTAGCCGATCGCCAGCCCGACGTGCCGCTGCCGGGCGGCGTGGTCCGGCATCCACGTGTCGGTGCGCGGGTTGTAGATCTCACCCGGCGTCTCCTCCCGCCCGTCGCTGCCGGACTCCCACGGGAACATCGCCCCCCGGTGCCCGGCCGCGGCCGCGGCATTGCGGGCGGCGTCCAGTCGCCGCCACCGGTACAGCAGCAGCGCCCGGCTCGCCTCGGGCACGTGCAGGGCCAGGACCCGGTGGACGAACAGCTCGTCCCAGAAGATGTGACCGCGGTAGTCCTCCCCGTGCAGGCCCCGCGCCCCGACGCCGGCGTCAACGTCCACGACATTCGGCGAGGTGGAGACCAGCAGGTGGAAGGTATGCAGGTTCAGCGCCAGCACCGGGGCCGGGCCGTCGGTGTGCAGCTCGACGTGGCTGCGTTCCCACA
>DASSGC010000039.1:0-2344 GCA_035693765.1 Acidimicrobiales bacterium | reverse complement strand
TCCTCGGCACTCCCGGCGCGATCGACGAGCGGCTGGGCCGCAGGTTTCCCCCGTGGGTGCGGGTCGCCACGGTGACGTCGGCCTGCGATCTCCCGATCATGGGCCGCGACTGGCACTTGGGTGACGGGGCCTCCGACCTGTGCCCGGTGTACGTGCCCCACGCCAGCCTGCCCGTCCCACGGCGGTCCATCGCCAGGTCCGCACCTTCCTCGGAGGGCGGAGTCCAAGGCTCCTGTGGCTGGTGGCGATGGTGGCCCACCCAGGGATTCATGGCTCGGCGCACCTTCCCCCTAGCCCGAACTTGCTTGGGCGTTGACGAGAGAACCCCCTGCTGAGCAGGGGGTTTGTGGTTTCGGGGGTGGTTGTTCTGTCTACGTGGGGCTGTGGGTGGGTCGCTTGTTGGTAGGGCAACCTGGGGTGTGGGTGGGGATGGAGGCGCCGATGAGCTGGAAGGCCCGGTGTTGCAGGTTGGTGGGGACGGCGAGTTTGTCGACTCGCTGGCCGCCGGCGAACACGATGGTGTTGCGGGTGAATCGCCCTGGGTTTGATGGAGGCTGGGTTTTGGCAAACGCCCCTCGGGTGGGGGGTGTGGTGACACGGTAGTGGGGTTCAGGGCTGGAGGAGTTCTTCGATGGTGATGGGCTCGTCGCAGCAGGGGCAGTGTCCGCCGGGGCCGAGGCGGCGCATGAAGGTTCCGCATTCGCAGCGTTGTTCGCCGAGTAGTCGGGTGTCGCAGGCCGGGCATTCGTAGATGGTGTGGTCCTTGGTGGTGTGAGCGGCGGGTAGCGCCTCGACGTTGGGGGGTGCTGGTTGGTGGCGTCGTCTCCAGGCGGCCTGCCGGCAGGCGTTGCTGCAGGTGGCCCGGGGCCGGCCGGCGGGGAGAGGCCCACCGCAGGCCAGGCAGCTATCCGTTACGGAGCCGTTACGCGACGGGGTTGTCACGCCACCTCCTGGTGCTGGTGGGCGACGCTGGAGGCGGCCTCGAACTCGATCGGGGCCATCTTGTGGATCGAGTGATGGATGCGGGTCGTGTTGTACCAGTGGACCCAGGCGGCGGTCTCGGCTTCGACCTCGGCCCGCCCCGTCCAGGCGCGGGCCCGGTCCGGGTGGTTGATGAGCTCGGTCTTGTACAGCCCGATCGTTGATTCCATGAGGGCGTTGTCGAGTGCGTCGCCGACGGTGCCGATCGAGGGGGCGATGCCGGCGTCGATGAGCGCGTCGGTGAAGGCGATCGCGGTGTATTGCGACCCGGCGTCGGAGTGGTGGACCAGGCCGTTCGAGGTGAAGCGGGTGTCGTGGCGGCGTCGGGTGAACAGGGCTTGTTCGAGCGCGGACAGGACCAGCGGCGTGGTCTTCGAGGCCGAGGTGCGCCAGCCGAGGATGCGCCGGGAGAACACGTCGGTGACGAAGCTGGTGTACACGAAGCCCTCCAGGGTCCACACGTAGGTGAAGTCCGCGCACCACCACTGATCGGGGCGGGTCGGGGTGTCCCAGGCCCGGCCGATCAGGTCGGGGGGCCGGGCGGCGGCGGGGTCGCGTCGGGTGGTCACCGTGGTGTGCCGGCCCCGGCGCACACCCTCGATCCCCAGGATGCGCATCAGCCGGGCGACCTGGTCGCGGCCGACGTCGTGGCCGGCGTTGCGCATGGCGACAGCCAACTTGTCGGCCCCATACAGGCTGCGGTTGGCCCGCCAGGTGTCCAGGGCGGCATTGGCCATGTGCGCGTCGTCCCAGTCCGCGTCGGAGACCGGCTGGGCCCGGTGGACCCAGTAGGTGCTGGGGGCGATCGCCAGGTCGTGCTCGCTGAGCACCCGGCAGATCGGCTCGACCCCGAACCGGTCGCGGTAGGTGTCGATGCAGTCGACGATCAACCCAGTCGGCGGTCGAGCTCCGCCGCGGCGAAAAACGCCGATGCCGTCTTGAGGATCTCATTCGCCCGGCGCAGCTCGGCGTTTTCCCGCTCGAGCTCGCGGATCCGGGCCTCCACCGCAGTCGGCACCCCCGGCCGCTCACCGGCATCGATCTCGACCCGCTCCACCCAGCCCCGCAGCGTCTCGGGCTTCACGTCCAACAGCTCACCCACCCGCCGCCGGGCCTGAAGCGCCGACTCCTCGGGGAAGTCCCGGCGCCGGTCCTGGTACATCCTCACCGCCCGATCACGGGTCTCCTGGTCGTACTTGCGAGCTGCAGGCATGGGCTCAGTCTCCTTGTGAGATCAGAGCCTCCGACAAACCCAGGGCGATTCAGTCCGGGCATGGTGCCGACGATGATCTGATCGAGCGTGCGAGCCCGATCGACATGATGGAGCTCGCGTCCGACGTCGGCCCAGTGCCGGCCCACGTCG
>DASSGC010000038.1:0-2723 GCA_035693765.1 Acidimicrobiales bacterium | reverse complement strand
ACCGCGAGCGGCCCGGTCTCGTTCCTCCACGTGTTCGACGTCGCGGCTGCCGTGACCCGGGAGGGTGGCCGCCGCCGCGGGGCCAGCATGGCCGTGCTCGACGTCTCCCATCCCGACATCTTCGAATTCGTCACCGCCAAGTCCGCGCTCGGAGAGCTCCAGCACTTCAACCTCTCGGTCGCCGTACCCGACCCGTTCCTGCGTGCCGTCGAACGAAACGCCTCGCACCGCCTCGTCAACCCTCGCACCGGTCGGCTGGCAGCCCGGGTCAAGGCGGCGGAGCTGTTCGACGCGATCTGCGCGAGCGCCCACGACGGCGGCGATCCCGGGCTGCTGTTCCTCGACGCCATCAACCGCGCCGACCCGCTCCCGCACCTGGGCCGCATCGAGGCGACCAACCCCTGCGGCGAAGTGCCGCTGCGGCCGTACGAGTCCTGCAACCTCGGTTCGATCAATCTCGCCCGCTTCTCCCGTGCCGGCACCGTCGACTGGGACCGCCTCGGCGCCGTTGCGCGCGTCGCGGTGCGCTTCCTCGACGACGTGATCGATGCCGCCCGCTACCCGATACCGCAGCTCCACCGGGCGGCACACGCGGCCCGCAAGGTCGGCCTCGGGATGATGGGCCTGGCCGAGCTGCTCGCGAGCCTCGGCATCCCCTACGACAGCGACGACGGTGTCCGCCTCGCAGCCCGCCTGGCCCGCCGCATCCGGACCGAGGCCCGCCACGCGTCGGCCGCGCTGGCCGACGAGCGTGGGCCGTTCCCGCTCTTCGCCGAGAGCACCATCGCCCGGTCCGGCGCACCGCCGTTGCGCAACGCCCAGCTCACCTCCGTCGCGCCGACCGGCACGGTCTCGCTCATCGCCGGCACGACCGCCGGCATCGAACCGATGTTCGCCATCTCGTACGCACGCAACGTGCTCGGCCGTCATCTCGTCGAAACCAACCCCCTGTTCGACCGGGTCGCGCGCGACCGCGGCTTCTACTCCGAGGACCTGATGGCCGACATCGCCCGCACCGGTAGCGTCCGCCGCAACCCGGCCGTTCCCGCTGACGTGCGGGCCGCATTTCCCACCGCCCTCGAGCTCACCCCCGAATGGCACCTTCGCATGCAGGCCGCGGTCCAACGCCACGTCGATGCCGCCGTGTCCAAGACCGTCAACCTTCCGGCCGACGCCACCATCGACGATGTGCGGGCGCTGTTCCTCGCCGCCTGGCGCGCCAAGGTGAAGGGCATCACCGTCTACCGCTACGGCAGCCGGCCAGGCCAGGTCCTCACCCGGCTCGCCGATCCCGGTACGCCCCTCGCACCGCCGGTCAGGGTCGACACCGCCTACGCCGGGGGTTGCGCGGGCCATACCTGCGAGTTCTGACGGCGCTCCTCGCCCGAGCGCTCTGCCGAGCCCCCGATCAGGTCGACCGACCGCCGGGCCGGTCGACCGACCCCACCGTGTCGGGACGTGCTTAGAGGCCGAGCGGATAGGGCGCTCGCCACGGCCTACGCGTGGGGATTTGGCGTGGAAGCACCAGCTCCACAGCTCGGCCGACCGGCAACGCAGCACGGTGACACGCGCCGGCGTGACCTATCCGCTCGAGTCCTTAGTCGAGGCGCTCGGGGTGGCCGAGCAGTTCGGCGACGTCGGCGAGGAAGGCCGCCGCGGGAGCGCCGTCGGTCACCTGGTGGTCGACCGTCAGGCTGAGCACCAGCGTGGTCCGGGGCTCGATGCGGTCGCCGACGACCGCGGGCCTGGCGCGCGCCCGACCGGCGCCGAGGATCGCCGTCTGGGGTTGGTGCAGCAGCGGCGTGAAGGCGTCGACGGGGTAACCGCCCAGGTTGGTGATTGCGAACACGGCACCGCTCACGTCGTCGATCGTCAGCGTGCCCGCCGCCGCCCGTTCGGCCAGCCCCGCGACCTCGCCGGCCAGCGCGGGGAGGTCCTTCTCGTCCGCCCGGTGCACGACCGGCACCACGAGGCCGTCGTCGAGCGACACCGCCACGCCGACGTCGAAGGTCTCGGGTGGCACCAACCGGTCGCCCTGCCACCGGCTGGCGAGACGAGGATGGCGCCGGAGCGCCAGGGCGCAGGCGCGTACGAGCACCGCGGTCCACGGCGGCTGCCGTCCCGCCAGCTCCGTGACGTCCACCTCGGACGTCACGGTGAACTGGGCGGTCGCGGCCAGCCAGTTGCGGAGGCGGTCCGCCAGCAGCCGGCGGGTCCCGGGGAGCGGCTCCCCCCGGGCCGGCCCCTGCGCCGAGACCCGGCGGACGTCGTCCTCGACGATCCGCCCGCCGGGCCCGGTGCCGGGCACGGCGGCGAGGTCGACGCCGAGCTCGCGTGCCACGCGCCGCGCCGCGGGCGAGGCGATGGGCGCCGCGATCGGGGGCGCCGGTGCGGGCGCGGTCGCGCCGGCTGCGGTCGTGCCGGCGGCGGGGCCTCCGGCGCCGGGGCCTCCGGCGGCGGGTGCCTCGTCGGCGGCGCCGATGCGGGCGATCACGGCGCCCTGGCGGGTCACGTCGCCCTGGCCGACCAGCAGCTCGAGCACGTGGCCGGCCACCGGTGCGTACACCTCCTCCTCGACCTTCTCGACCTGCACGGAGGCCACGAGCGCGCCCTGGTCGACGCGCCCGCCCGGTTCGACGAACCAGGTGACCAGGACGCCCTCGTCCACCTCCTCGGACATCTGGGGGAACAAGACGTCGGTAGCCATGGGTCTCCTCGCAGTC
>DASSGC010000037.1:0-3833 GCA_035693765.1 Acidimicrobiales bacterium | reverse complement strand
GACGAGCGCCGCCGGCGGCGCCGGCGGGGCGGGCGGGCGCCCGGCCCGGCGGCCGGCCGGGGCCGGGGCCGGCGTCGGCGTCGCCGCGGCCGCCGATCCCTCGGGCCACAGGGCGGCCCGCAGCGCCGTGTCCCGAGCCGGCTTGCGGCGCAGCACCACGGCGGCGACCAGGCCGACCCCGCTGGTCAGCGCGGGGAGCGGCGGCACCACCCGGGCGCGTGCCTCGTTGGCCAGCCGCAGGAGCACCGGCGCCAGCGTGGCGTCGCTGGTCATCGCCGCCCGGTACTCGTCGCTGGTGGTCCGCAGATCGGTGGCGGTCTGCTCCACCTGGGCGCCCGTCCTGTTGAGCGTGGTGGCGGCCGTCGGGTCGTCGCCGGTGACGTCCTGCACCGGACCGAGCCCGCCGCGCGAGCCGATGTTCGGGTTGCGGGGCGAGTCGATGTCGATGGCGAAGCCGAAGCTGTGGTCCGACAGGCGATGCGGCGAGTTCTGGTTCGCCCGCAGGACGGCGCTCCAGGTGCTGCGCCCGAGGACGGTGGCGATCTCGGTGGCGAGCTGGGTGCGCTGCGGCTCCGGGGTCGCGGCCAGCCGCCGGTTGATCATCGCGTCGGCCCGGACGAAGGCGGCGTTGAGGTCGGGGTGCACCCGTGTCGCCCGGGTGACGTTGCGGAAGGTCGGCGCCTGGAGCGCGCCGTAGAAGGCGTTGGCGCGGGCCAGGGCCGTGCGGGTGCCGTCGACCAGCCCGCCGAACTCGGTGATCACGCCGACGCGTACGTCGTCCCAGGTCCGGCCGCTGGCGATGAACGGGAGCACCGCGGGCACCATGGCCCGCTCGCCTGCGATCTGCACCGCCCTGTCGAGCGGCGTCGCCGGCGCGGCGACCGCGGTGCGCGGCCGCACGTCGGTGACCAGGCCGGCGAGCACCGCCTGGAACACCCGCCGGCGGACCGGGTCGGCGGCCTTGCGCTTGTCGGCCGGCCTCCTCCCCAGCGACTGGGTGTCGATCGTCTGGAGGTCCGCGACCACGTCGGTGCCGTACAGCACGGCGTAGAGCGGCAGCGCGGGGTGGTTCGGGTTCGTCCGCCGCAGCGCGGCGCTCGTGTCGGCCCGGCGCCGGATGAGCTGCTGGGTGAGGATGCCGACGATGTCGTCGCCGTTGGCGGTGCCGACCAGCGGCGCGGCCGCGGCCCTGACGGCATCGCGCACCCGCTCGGCGGCGTCGTCGACCTGCTGTGCGGGGGTCCGCGCCGGGGGCGGAGGCGGAGGAGGTGCCGGCTGGCGTTGCAGCTGCGCCCGGGCCGGTGCCGGCGCGGCCAGGTTCCCGCTGGTCGTGTCGCCCACCGATCGCTGGACCACCGCCGCACCGGCGGGCGCCTGGCGGGACACGAAGACGTTTCGTTCGCCCAGCGCTTCCTGGAGCGGGGCGACGCCGGGGCTCGCCGCACCGACCTCGCCGAGCATGCGGTCGTGTGACGTCTTCGCCGCCGCGATCCGGAACTTCGCCTTGACCGCGGCGCGGTACGGCGCCGGGATGGTCTGGTCGACGATGCGGTGCATCTCGTCCTGGACACCCGCGTACGTCCGGGCGTAGCCACCCGTGAAGAAGCCGCGCACGCCGGGCAGGGCCTTGACCGCGGCGTCCATCCGCGCCTGGTAGGCGGCCCTGTCCTTCGCCTCCGCCGGCGCCGCCTCGCGCAGGACCGCGCCGAGGCCCTTGCAGCCGGCCCGCACCCAGGCCAGGAGGGCGTCGCGCTGCCACGAGACGATCTTCTTGGGGTCGTCCTTGCTCGGCTCGCCCCAGAGGGCGTCGAACAGGATGAGCCCGCCGAGGTGACCGGTCCGCTTGGCCTTCAGGGCGGCGGCGGTCGCCGCCCCGCCGGCGCTGTGGGCCGACAGCACGATCGTGTAGCTGGCCGGCACCTTGTACTTCTTCACCGCGCTGGTGACCTCGGGCTCCGACGCCAGCCGCGTGAGGACCTTGCCGACGAAGGCGTCGGGATCGAAGTCCGGGCCGAACATCTGCGTGCCCGAGACCCCCGTGCCCTGGGGCAGCACGGCCATGATCTGGGGATCGCCGAGCGCCTCGACCTGCTGGCCGATCCGGTCGCGCTCGACGTCGCGCACCTTGCCGGCGAGCGGGTTGGCCATGTCCTGCAGTCTCGGCCGCTTCAGCGACCTGTCCGTCTTCCTGGCCTTCGTCCACTCCTGCGTCGCCGCCTTGAGCGCCGCTTCCTTGGCCTGCTGGGACTCGTCGGTGCTCGGGTCGGCGTTGTTCTCCCGCCACCCGGCGAACGGGTCCGCCGACCGGTTCGTGAGGCCGTGCAGGTGGGTGACGACTTGGACCGGCTTGGACGGGTCGAGGTCGGGGTGGATCCAGACGATGGCCCGGGCCCCGGTCTCGTCGGCGGCCTTCTCCTCCGACTTCGCCGTGTTCATCGACGTCGCCTTGTTGCCCACCGGCAGCCCGGCGAGGGCGACCCGGAGCATCCGGTGCTGGGCGTCGATCGTCCGCGGCGCTCCCTTGTTCCAGTTCTTCGCCTCGGGCCAGCCGACGTCGCGCTGCACGGCGACCGGGCGCCGCAGCAGTGCGCCGACGGCCCGGTTTCCGGAGGTGCGCTGCAGCCGGAGGATGCGGACGGCACCCGGTTCGCGGTGCTCGTCCTCGCCGCGCCGGGTGGCGGCCGCCGGTCGGGGCGGTGCGGCGGGGCGCGCGGCACGCACTCGGGGCATCGCCCGACTGTAGGTCTGGCCGGTCCGCGTGTGGCGTCGCGGGGCGGGCCCCTGGTCGGCACCGGTCAGCGCCGGTCAGCTCGTTCCGGTGACGGATCTCGTTGGGTGGCAACGAGATCCGTCACCAGAACGTCGATCGACGTCGACTACGGCACGGGGCGGTCGGTCGGTCGCGCTCGGGTCAGTCGGCCCACGCCCTGATCTTCTCGATCAGGTGCAGCGGGTCGTCGCCGGCGGGGTTGACGGTGAGACGGGTGACCCCTGCGGCCTTGTACGCCGCGATCTGGTCGCGGACGTGGCCCTCCTCGCCGACGAGCGCCGTGGCTTGGAGGTACTCGGGAGGGACCGCCGCCGCCGCCTCGTCCTTCCGGCCGTCGAGGTAGAGGTCCTGGATCTGGGCCGCTTCCTGCTCGTAGCCGTAGCGGCGGAAGACGTTGTTGTAGAAGTTGCGTCCCCTGGCGCCCATGCCGCCGACGTAGAGGGCCGTCATGGGCCGGGCGCGGTCGCGCAGCCGGGTCGCGGTGGCCTCGTCGCAGATGGCGACGGTGCCGCCGGCGACGATCTCGAGCGGGGCGCGACCGGGGTCGCGCCGCGCGGCGCCGGTGGCGAGGTCGTCGCCCCAGACGTCGGCGGCCTTGCCGGGGTGGAAGAACACGGGCAGCCAGCCGTCGGCCAGCTCGGCGGTGAGCTGCACGTTCTTGGGCCCGAGCGATGCGATGTAGATGGGGATGTCGTCGCGCACGGGGTGGTTGATGATCTTGAGGGGCTTGCCGAGCCCGGTTCCCTGGTCGGGTGGGAGGGGCAGCGTGTAGGCGTCGCCGTCGTAGACGACCCGCTCGCGCCGCCACACCAGCCGGCAGATGTCGATGAGCTCGCGGGTGCGGGTGAGGGGCTTGTCGAACGGGACGCCGTGCCAGCCCTCGATGACCTGGGGGCCACTGGTGCCGAGGCCGAGGACGAAACGGCCGCCGGAGACGGCGTCGAGGCCGGCGGCGGTCATGGCCGTGAGCGTGGGGGTGCGGGAGTAGATCGGGAGGATGCCGGTGGCGAGCTCGGCGCGCTCGGTGTGCGCGGCGAGGTAGCCCAGGATGCTGACGGCGTCG
>DASSGC010000036.1:0-7401 GCA_035693765.1 Acidimicrobiales bacterium | reverse complement strand
CCGGCGCGCCGGCCGCCGTGCTCGGCTGGGTGGCGACCTCGGCCGCGGTGGGCCGCTCGTCGGCGAAGCGGTGGGCGCGACCGGGCGCCGCGGTGCCGACCGAGTGGTTGCGGGCGGCACCGACCACGGCCTCGGTGGCCTGGACGTCGGCCAGGAAGCCCGGCGCGGACGAGGTCACCAGGGCGATGCCCAGGTCCTCGTTCACGTCGACCACCTGCCCGCCGGCGGCGGCGGTCGCCTCGGCGGCGGCGGTGGCGTCGCCCTGGTAGGCGATCACGTACTCCGCCGCGCCCTCCGGCTGGGCGACGCGGCGGACGGTTGCCGATCCCTCGGTCCGGGCCGGTGCGGCCCCCGCGGCGAGCGAGGACGTGACCAGGGCCAGGACGCCGAGTGAGGCTCCGGCGGCGATGCGGATCCTGCGCATACAGCTCCCCTTGCTGGGCGACCGGCGAGCGCCGGTCGGATGGTCGGCCCCCGGGCACTTTGTCCAGGACATCACTGCCCCAGCTAGAGATACGCCCAGCCCCCGAGGATTCTCCCGGCCAAGGTGGGTCCCTTGGCCAGGAAGGAGCATAAACCCATCCAGCCGAGCGTGCGCTACTGCACGCGTCGGGCGCCGCTCGTGGCGTAGCCGAACACGCCCACGAGGAGGTCGGCCGGCCCCCACGCGACGGGGTTCGGCACCGTCCGCCGGGACGTCGCCGCCCCGGCGGTCGTCACCGGTCGATGCGGCGAGGCGCGGGCGTCTGCGGTGCCGCCGACCGGGACTCCGCCGGACCGTCGGCGGACGGCGCCGCCTCGGCGACCGCGGGGGCGTACACGGTGGCGTCGGTGAAGGCGCCGAACACGTCGACCAGCGCGTGCGTGTAGCCGAACGGGTTGTAGAACAGCATCGACCCGGGGTACTCGATGTCGCAGCCGCCGACGGTCGCCAGCCGGGTGATGGTCATGTTGGGGACCGTCTGACCCGGCGTGAAGTTCAGCGTGGACGCGTTGGGCGGATCGCAGCCGTCGTTGGGGTACACGGTGAGCCAACCGCTCTCGGTGGGCTGCGTGGCGGTCACGTTGGTCACGACCGCCGAGGCCCCGACCGGGGGGATGTACTCGAAGCCGGCGATGGGCAGGCTCCACACCTCGTCGGGCCCGAACGGCGGCGGGTAGAGCCGGGTGTCCATCACCCGGTAGGGCGGCAGCGCCACGAACCGCCCCTCCTCGGTGGTGACCCCGGTGCGGTAGTAGCCGACCACGTCGGCGATGACGTGGGTGGCGCCGTTGGCGTTGAAGAACGACACCTGGCCGCCGGCCGACAGCCCCACCGTCACGAGGTTGGCCACCGTCTGGCCGGGCACGAAGTTGAGGCTGGACGCCTCGGGTCGCGCCACCCCGGCCGGGTAGACGGTCAGCCAGCCGCCGCTGCTCGGCTGGGTCACCGTCACGTTCATCACGACCGCGGTCGCCCCCGCGGGGACGCCGCCGTTGCCGGCCGCCGTGTAGGTCATGGTGCCCCCGGAGGGCACGGGGCCGGCCGGCACGCCCGTGCCGACCCGCGTGTCGATCAACCGCGTGTTCGCCAGCCCGAAGAACCGCGACCCGGCCGGACCGGTGCCGTCGGCGTAGTAGCCGACGACGTCGAACAGCACGTGCGCCGCGCCGCTGCTGTTGAAGACGCTCAACATGCCGCCGCCGCCGAGGGCCACCGTGACCGCGTTGGGCACGGTCTGGCCCGCCACGAAGTTGAGGTTGGAGACCTCCGGCCGGGCGAGCCCGGTGGGCCACACCGTGAGGTAGCTCGGGGCGGTCGGGGTCACCGCCGTCACGTTGAGGACGACCGCCTGGACGCCGGTGGCGGGGACGCCGCCGGCGCCGGCGACCTGCACGTCGTACGTTCCGCCGGGGCCGATCGGCCCGGCGGCCCCGCCGTGGCCGAGCCCGCTGCGGGTGTCGAGGATCCGGGCCGGGGTCACGGCGGTGAAGTCGCCGAAGGGGTCGACCTCCTGCCCGGCCGCCACCCCGGCGCCGCCGGCGTTGACCGCCAGCGCCGCAACCAGCGTCACCAGGGCCAACAGGGCCCGCGTGACGCGCACGGGACGTGCTCCGCGCATCTCGTCGTCCTTCCGCTCGCCGGACGCCCCCGGCGCCCGTCCCCCGCCCCCGGCTCCAATGGCCCGGAGGGTCAGGCGGCACACTAGCGGCCCCCGGGGACCGGCGGGGCCGACCCCGAGGGCGAGTCCCGAGCGCGATCAGCCGGCGAGGGTCAGGACCTCGGCGCCGTCGTCGGTGACGAGCAGGGTGTGCTCGAACTGGGCGGTGCGGCGGCGGTCGACGGTGACCGCGGTCCAGTTGTCGGGCCAGATCACGTGCTCGTGGGCCCCCACGGTGATCATGGGCTCGATCGTGAAGGTCATGCCCGGCTCGATCACCGTGGTGGCCCGCGGGTCGTCGTAGTGCGGGATCTGCAGGTCGGTGTGGAACTGCTCGCCGATGCCGTGCCCGACGAAGGTCCGGACCACGCCGTAGCCGTGCCCCTCGGCGTGGGCCTGGATGGCCCGGCCGATCTCCCTGATCTGGCGGCCCGGCCGCACCGCCTCGATGCCCCGCTCCAGGCACTCGCGGGTGACCCGGACCAGGTCGGCGGACGCCGGGTCGATCTGCCCGACCGGGAACGTGGCGTTGGTGTCGCCGTGCACCCCGTCGAGGAAGATCGTGACGTCGAGGTTGACGATGTCGCCGTCGATCAGCGCCCGGTCGTCGGGGATGCCGTGGCAGATCACCTCGTTCACCGACGTGCACAGCGACTTCGGGAACGCGCCGTAGTTGAGCGGGCTGGGATAGCCGCCCCGCGCGATGCACTCGTCGTGGCACAGGGCGTCGAGCTCGTCGGTGGTGACCCCGGGAGCCACCGCCGCGCCGACCGTCTCCAGGATCTCGGCCGCGGCCCGGCCCGCCACCCGCATCCGCTCGACGACCTCGGGCGACCGCACGTGCGACTCGGTCCGCCGGACGGGCACCCCGGTCTCCGCGTAGGGCGGGCGGGGGATGTGGTCGGGCACGGGTCGCGGCGGGCTGAGCCGCCCCGGGCGGACGTGGTCGGTGCTGGCCTTGTGGCAGCGCTTGAACTTGCGGCCGCTCCCGCACCAGCACGGGTCGTTGGCCTTGGGGGCCAGCAGGGTCGTGGGCATGACCCGTCCAGGCTACCGAGCCGTGCCACCGCAGCATCCCGCACCCCTCACCCTGCGCCGTCGCGCCAGCCGCGATGATGGCGGCGACACAGACACACTGCGCAGGGCCGTCCCCGCCCCGGGACGGCGGTCGACCGGGAGGTGCCGATGGAGGTCGCGCTCGCAGGCATCGAGCTGCGGCTGGTCCGCATGCCCCTGGCCGAGCCGTTCGTCACCGCGCACGGCACCCGCCACCGGCGCGAGGTCGTGATCGTCCGCGCCCTGGTCGAGGACGGCCCCGACGGCTGGGGCGAGTGCGTCGCCGAGCCGGAGCCCACCTACTGGCCCGAGTACACCGCGGGCGCCCTCCACGTGCTGGAGCACCACCTGGTCCCGCGCCTGCTCGCCGGGCGGTCGCTGCGCCAGGTGCGGGGCCACCAGATGGCCAAGGCGGCGCTGGAGTGCGCCGCCCTCGACGCCGGGCTGCGGGCCGAGCAGCGGTCGATGGCCTCGTTCCTCGGCGCCACCCGGCCGGTGGTGCCCACCGGCATCGCCATCGGCATGACCCGCACGGTCGACGACCTGGTCGACGCCGTGCTGCGGTGGCACGGGGACGGGCACCGCGCCTTCAAGCTGAAGATCCAGCCGGGCTGGGACCTCGATCCGGTGCGGGCCGTGCGGTCCACGGTCGGCGACGAGGTGGCGTTGCTCGTCGACGCCAACGGCAGCTACCGGAGCGACGTGATCGAGCACCTCGCCTCGCTCGGGCGGCTGGCCGACCGCGACCTCGGGCTCGTGGCCGTCGAGCAGCCCTTCGGCCCCGACGACCTCGTCGGGCACGCCCGCCTCGCCCGCCGCATCGACGTGCCGGTGTGCCTGGACGAGTCGATCGGATCGCTCGCCCAGCTCGACACCGCCCTGGAGCTGGGCGCGTGCGGTGCGGTCAGCCTGAAGGCCGGGCGGGTGGGCGGCCTCGTCGAGGCGCGCCGCATCCACCAGCGGTGCCGGGACGCCGGCGTGAGGCTGCGCTGCGGCGGCATGCTGGAAACCGGTCTCGGACGGGCCCTCAACCTGGCCGTCGCTGCGCTCCCCGGCTGCAACCTGCCCCCCGACCTGGGACCGTCGTCCCGCTACTTCACCACCGATCTCACGCCCGCGTTCGAGTCGCGGGGTGGCACGATGATCGTGCCCGACGGGCCCGGCCTCGGCGTCGAGCCGGTCCCCGAGGTGCTCCACACCATGACCGTCAAGCTGCGCACCCTCCGAGCCGACACGTGACCGCCCCGCCCGGCGGCGGCCTGCCCGTCACCTATGACGACGTGGTGGCCGCCGCCGCCCGCATCGCCGGTGCGGTCGAGCGCACGCCCAGCTCGGTGTCCCGCACGCTGTCGCGGGTGCTGGGGTGCACCGTGGTGGTGAAGTTCGAGAACCTGCAGTTCGTGGCGTCGTTCAAGGAGCGCGGGGCGCTCAACAAGCTGCTGCAGCTCAGCGACGGCGAGCGCGCCAAGGGGGTGGTGGCCATGTCGGCGGGCAACCACGCCCAGGCCGTGGCCTACCACGCCAGCCGCCTCGGCATCGACGCCACCATCGTCATGCCGACCAACACCCCCTTCGTGAAGGTGCAGCGCACCACCGAGCTGGGCGCCAACGTGGCCCTGCGCGGCGCAGGGCTGGCGGAGGCCGAGGCCGAGGCCTGCCGCCTGGCCGACGACGAGGGCCGCACCTACGTCCACCCGTTCGACGACCCTGCGGTGATCGCCGGGCAGGGCACCGTGGCGCTGGAGATGCTCGCCGACCACCCCGACCTCGACACGCTGGTCGTGCCCGTGGGGGGCGGTGGCCTGCTGGCCGGCATGGCCGTCGCCGCCCGCCACCTGGCGCCCGGCGTCGAGCTGGTCGGCGTCGAGACCGAGCGGTACGCCTCGATGGCCGCCCTCCTCCACGGCGTCGAGCCCACCGTCGGGGGCCCGACCATCGCCGAGGGCATCGCGGTCCCCCGGGCCGGGCGGCTCACGGGCGAGATCATCGCCGCCCTGGTCGACGACGTCGTCACGGTGACCGAGGAGCACATCGAGGAGGGCATCAACCTCCTGCTGGAGATCGAGAAGATGGTGGCCGAGGGTGCCGGTGCCGCCGGGGTGGCCGCCCTGGTGGAGCACCGCGACCGGTTCGCCGGCAGGAAGGTCGGGGTCGTGCTCACGGGCGGCAACGTCGACCCCCGGCTGCTCGCCTCGGTGATCATGCGGGGCCTCATCCGCGACGGCCGGCTGACCCGGCTCGACATCGAGATCCCCGACGTGCCGGGCAGCCTGGGCGAGCTGACGACGATGCTGGGCGCCGCCGGGGCCAACATCGTGGAGATCCTCCACCAGCGCATGTTCGTCGACCTGTCGGCCCGCTCGACGCAGGTCGAGGTCACGGTCGAGACCCTCGACCTGGCCCACGCCGACCGGGTGGTGGCCACGCTGCGGGACGCGGGCTACGTGGTGCGCGTCGCCCGGTTCGTGACCCACGACGAGCGGCCGACGTCGAAGGCCGGCTCGGGCTAGGGGGCCGCGCCGCCGCCCTCCGGGCGGGGGCTGTTGAGGCTGATCGTGCCGAGGGCGACCGCCACGGTGCGGCCCTCGTTCACGACCTCGACCTGCACGACCGCGGTGCGCCGCCGCAGCGACAGGACGCGGCCCGTGGCCCGCAGCACGCCGTCCCTGGCCGCGGCCAGGTAGTTGAGCTTGAACTCCAGGGTGGCGGGCCAGGTGCCGAGCGGCACCAGCGGGAACACCGCCGCGCCCAGCACGTGGTCGACGAGGGTCGCCACCACCCCGCCGTGCACGGCCCCGAACCGGTGCACCAGCTCCGGGCGGACCCGGGCCTCGACCACGGTGACCCCCGGGCGCGCCTCGACGACGCGCATCCCGAGGTACTCGGCGAGGCCCTCGACGAGCTCGCTGCCGTCCGCCGTCAGCGCCGCGGCGAGGCGGGGGTCGAAGCTGGGGAACTCGGGGTCGGGCGCATCCATGACCCGGGCACGTTGCCACACGCGGGGCCGGGCGGGCGACGCCCGCCACCCCACGGGAGGTCGAACCGAGGTCGAACCGGGTCGGCGGGACCGCGCCCGGCGCGACGGCGCCGACCCGGTACGCGCGGCCCGCGCCCGCCCGACGCCGCAACCGGGGGGTTGACGGCGGCGGTCGGGGGGAAGACGGTGGTGCATCGCCCGATGGAGACGGAAGGCGGGATCATGGCGCTCGTGGTGATCGTCCTGGGGCTGGCGGCGACCCTCGTGGTCGCGGCGCTCGTCGCCCGGCCGCCCGCGACCCCGCCCTTCGAGGAGGACTGATGCCCGGACGCCCGGTTCCCGACGACGACCGCCCCGCCACCGCGCCGGCCGACACCGGCGACGATGCGCCGCCCCCGCCCGACGACGAGCGGCCGGCCGCGCTCGACGACGAGGTCGAACCCGACGAGCCCGGGGCGATCCCGGACGAGGAGCGCCTCGTACCGGACACGGACGAGACCCTGGGGTGAGCGCGACCTCGGCTGCCGCTGCCGGTGTCAGTAGCTGCGGGGTAGGCCCAGCACGTTCTGGGCCACGTAGTTGAGCGTCATCTCCTGGCTCACGGGCACGATCCGCTGCAGGCGGGCCTCCCGGAAGTAGCGCTCGACGTGGTACTCGGTGGCGTAGCCCATGCCGCCGAGCGTCTGGACGGCCCGGTCGGCGGCGAAGTAGCCCGCCTCGGCGGCGAGGTACTTGGCGCTCTGCGCCGCCTCCCCGCACTCGAGGCCCCGGTCGTAGCGCCAGGCCGCGTGCTGCGCCACCTGCCATGCCGCCGCGAGCTGCATGTGGGCCTGGGCCAGCGGGTGGGCGATGGCCTGGTTGGCGCCGATGGGCCGGCCGAACACCACGCGCTCGGTGGCGTAGCGCACCGCCCGGGCCAGCGCGACCTCGCCGATGCCGACCGCCTCGGAGGCCAGCAGGATGCGCTCGGGGTTGAGGCCGTGCAGGAGGTGGCGCCAGCCCTGGCCCTCCTCCCCCACCAGCCGCCAGCCGGGGATCGGCAGGTCGTCGTAGACCACCTCGCACGACGCCACCGCGTTGCGCCCCATCTTCGGGATCGGCCGGATGTCGACGTGATCGGGGTCGAGGTCGGCCAGGAACAGCGACAGCCCGGCGAGCCCCTCGCCGCCGGTGCGGGCCAGCAGCAGCACGACCTCGCTCTCGAGCGCCTTCGACGTCCAGATCTTG
>DASSGC010000035.1:0-3382 GCA_035693765.1 Acidimicrobiales bacterium | reverse complement strand
CGGCGGCGGCACCGCGGCACGGCGCTTGCGCCCGGACGCCGCGGGCGGCACGCCGCCCGCGGCGTCCGCCGCGCGGTCCCGGCGCCGGGACCGGCCGGGCCGGGCGTCGCCGCCCCCCGGCCGGGACCCGGCAGGAGGGGCGAGCGGACCGAGAGAACGGCTCGGGCCCGGATCGCGGAGATCGGCGAGGCCGGTCGGGTCGTCGCCCGCGTCACCCCGGCGGCCCCGCCCCCGGCCGGCGCCGGGGTCGCGGTCCCAGAAGTCGTCGAAGCCGCTGCCGCCACGCTTCGCTCCGCGACGGCGGCGGGATCGGGAAGGCTCGTCTTGGTCGGAGTACGGCATGCGCGGAAGTGGTTGCGAGTCGGGCTGCCCGGCGGGGCTCAACCGTGTGGCCGGCCAGCTTCCAGCCACGACTGCAGGATCACCGTAGCAGCGACCTGGTCCACGACCCGGCGACGCTTGCCTTTCTTGACCCCCATCACCCGCAGGCTGCGCTCGGCCTCGACCGTCGTCAGCCGTTCGTCCCATGTGACCACATCAACGCTCAGCGTGGCACGCAGCTCTGCGCCCTCGGCAAGGACGGCCTCGGCCGCCGGGCCGACCGACCCGTCGAGCGACAGGGGCAGGCCGACCACCACCACCTCGGCGCCCGCCTCGTCGACGAGCGCGGCGATGCGCCGGTGGTCCCGCGCCCGGTCCCCGGACCGCGTCACGACCTCGTACGGGGTCGCCACCGTGCCGGCGGTGTCCGACAGCGCCACCCCGATGCGGCGCGCGCCGATGTCGAGGGCGAGCGCCCTCGTCACCCGAGGCCGGCCGCCGTCCGCGCCTGGTCGAGGGCCTCGTCGAGGCGGGACGCATCCTTGCCACCCGCCTGCGCCAGCTCGGGGCCCTTGCCGCCGCCGCCCTTCACCGTGCGGGCCGCGTCGGCGATGATCTCGCCGGCGTGCAGGCCGCTGTCCTTGGCGGCGGCCGCCACCAGCGTGACGCCACCGTCGGGCTTCTCGCCGCCGATGACCGCCGCGCGGATCCCCGGCTGCTGGCGCACCGCGACGGCCAGGTCGCGCACCTCGTCCGGGGCCAGGCCGTCGACCCGGGCCACGACCACGCCGTCGATCGCGGCGGCCGCCAGCTCGCCCGCGCGGTTGCCCGCCGCCTGGCGGCGCAGCAGCTTCACCTCGTCGCGGACGGCCTTGAGCTCGCCGCGCAGCTTCTCGGCCGCCAGCGGCAGGTCGTCCGGCGTGGTGCCGAGCGCCTCGGCCGCCCGCGCCAGCAGCTCCTCCTCCTGGCGCAGGCGGTCGATCGGGCCGAGCCCGGTGACCGCCTCGATGCGGCGCAGGTTCGAGCCGATGGAGCCCTCGGAGGTGACCTTGACGGGCCCGATGTCGCCGAGCCGGCGCACGTGGGTGCCGCCGCACAACTCGATGGAGTGCGAGCCGGCCTCGAGCACCCGGACGATGTCGCCGTACTTGTCGCCGAAGAACGCGATGGCGCCCAGCTCGCGGGCCTCGTTCATCGTGGTCTCGAAGTGGCGGACGGGCGCGTTGTCGAGGATCTCGCGGTTGGCGAGGTCCTCGATCTCGCGGAGCTGCGCGGGCGTGACCGGCTCGAAGTGGCTGAAGTCGAACCGCAGCCGGTCCGGCGCCACCAGGGAGCCCTGCTGCTTGACGTGGGAGCCGAGCACCTGGCGCAGCGCCCAGTGGAGGATGTGCGTGCCCGTGTGGTTGCGGCGGATCGCGTCGCGGCGGTCGCCGTCGATGCGGGCGGTGGCCGCCTGGCCGACCTCGACGGCCCCCTCGCGGACCACGACCGTGTGCCGGTGCAGTCCGGGCAGGCCGTAGGTGGTGTCGACCACGTCGAGGACGCCGGTGTCGGTGGTGATCGTGCCGGTGTCGCCGACCTGGCCGCCCGACTCGGCGTAGAAGGGCGTGCGGTCGAGGTACACGGCGTCGCCGACGACGCCCATCACGGTGGCGACCGACTCGTACTCCTCCCGACCGGTGAACACGGTGGCGCCGTGCTCGGCCAGCAGGCGCTGCTGCTCGGTGACCTCGTCGCCGATCGCCACGCCGCCCGCCTTGCTGGCCGCCCGGGCACGGGCCCGCTGGTCGCCCATGGCCGACTCGAACCCGGCCACGTCGACCTGGAAGCCGCGCAGGTCGGCGGTCTCCTGGGTGACCTCGAACGGGAACCCGTAGGTGTCGTGGAGCTGGAAGGCGACGTCACCGGGGAGCGTGCCCCCCGGCTGCAGCCGGTCGAGCTGGGTGTCGAGGATCTGCGAGCCGGTGGCCAGGGTGCGCCGGAACGACTCCTCCTCGCGGGTGATGATCGGCAGGGTGAGGTCGTGGCTCGTGGCGATCTCCGGATAGGCGTCGCCCATCAGGTCGATCGTCCGCTCGACCATGGCCGGCAGCACGGGCCGCTCGACGCCCAGCAGGTAGGCGAAGCGGATGGCCCGGCGGATGATGCGGCGCAGCACGTAGCCGCGGTCCTCGTTGGAGGGGATGATCCCGTCCGCCACCAGGAACGTCATGGTCCGGGCGTGGTCGGCCATGAGCCGCAGGGCGATGTCGCCCAGGTCGGACTCGCCGAGCCGGTGGCCGGTCACGGACTGCGCCTCGCCCACCAGCCCCGACAGGATGTCGGAGTCGTAGAGGCTGGGGCTGCCGGCCAGCACGGCCATGATGCGCTCCAGGCCGGCGCCGGTGTCGATGTTCCTGGACGGCAGGTCGCTCAGGTGCCCGTCCGCGCGCCGCAGGTACTGCGGGAACACGAGGTTCCAGATCTCGACGTAGCGGTTCTCGGCCGCCGGGTTGGCCGGTCCGCCGTCGGGGCCGACCGCGGGGCCGTTGTCCCAGAAGATCTCCGAGCTCGGGCCGCACGGCCCCGTCTCGCCCATCTCCCAGAAGTTGTCCTTGCCGAGCCGCTGGATGCGGTCGCGGGGGAAGCCCACCCCGTCGGCCCACAGCTCCTCGGCCTCGTCGTCGCTCTCGTGGACCGTCACCCACAGGCGGTCCGGGTCGAGCTCGAGCACGCCGGTGACGAACTCCCACGCCCAGGTGATGGCGTCGGCCTTGAAGTAGTCGCCGAAGCTGAAGTTGCCCAGCATCTCGAAGAAGCTGAGGTGGCGGGGCGAGCGCCCGATGGCGTCGAGGTCGTTGTGCTTGCCCCCGGCCCGCACGCAGCGCTGCACGGACACCGCCCGCGGCGGGTCGTACGGCACGGCCTCCTCCCCCAGGACGTAGGGGACGAACGGCATCATGCCGGAGTTGGTGAACATGGGGGCGCTGGGGTGCGTCGGGATGAGGCTGCCCGAGGGCACGTCCGTGTGCTGCCTGGCGACGAAGAAGTCGGTCCAGGCCCGTCGCAGCTCAGCAGAGGT
>DASSGC010000034.1:0-2483 GCA_035693765.1 Acidimicrobiales bacterium | reverse complement strand
ATCGGAGACTTCGCCCGGCTCGGCCAGGTGTCCCCACGGATGCTGCGCCACTATGACGAGATTGGCCTCCTCCGCCCCGACCAGGTGGATTCCGCTACGGGCTACCGCTACTACGCGGCTCACCAGCTAGTGCCGTGACCGGAAACGTTTGCGCGCTTTCACAATTTCACAAGCATTCGTGGGGTGGGTGTTCGAGGGCGCGTGACCGTCTGTGGGGTGCGGGCGCGGCGAGGCCTGCTGGCGCGCCGGCGTGGGGGCGCGGCGGGGCAGAGCCGTGCGGTGAGAGGATGCGCTCGATGGCTTCGGGGTCAGGCGGCGCGTGGCGCAGGCCGGCCCCAGCGGCGTTGCTGCTCGGCGCGGATCTCGGCCCGGCGCTTGCGCTGGAGGCGAAGGACTTCTGGGTCGCGGGCGTTCGCGTTGCGCCACCGGAGGTATGACTGGATGCGGCGGGTCAGCACGGTGTGGTTGACGTAGTCAGAGTTGTTGAGCACGAACTCGCGCAACGGACCGAAATGACACTCGATCGGGTTGGCCCACGAGCTGTAGGTCGGCGTGAAGCACAACTCGACGTTGTTCTTGGCGCACCACGCCTTGATCTTTCGTGCCTTGTGCGCGGAGAGGTTGTCCAGGATCACGTAGATCATCTCGCCGTCGGGGCGGGCCGCCCGGCAGCTACGGATGGCGGCGAGCGTGTTGGCGATGGACTTCTTGGCCCGGCACACACCCCACATGGTGTCCTCGCCGAGGGAATACACGGCGTGAAACTGCCGTACCCCGCAGCGCTTGTGGTAGTTGGCCCGCAGCCGCTGGGGCTTCTTCTTGGGTGCCCAACAGCAGCCCCCGATCGGGTGGATCGCCAGCGGGCCGAACTCGTCGAACGCGAAGCACCGATCGAGGTGGTGCTCGAGCACGTACTCGATGCGGTCCAACTTGACGTCTCGTTCCGCATCGTTGGACTCCTTCCAGGTCTTGGTCTTCTGGAAGGTCACCTGGTGCTCGGCGAGGATCTCGCGTAGACGCTCGCGGCCAATCTTGACGATCCTCGTCGGGTTGTCGCCCAAGTACCGGGCCAGCTTGCGGATGCTCCAGCGGGTGAAGGCCAGCCCCAGCTTCTCGGGGCGACACTTGGCCGTCTCGACGATGAAGTCCTCGTCGTCAGTCATGATCCGGCGGGGACGGCCACCCGCCCACTTGGGGTCCAAGCAGGCCATCCCCAGCCGGTTGAAGTTGTGGATCACCTCCCGTACGCGGTCCTCGGAGGTCCGCACCAGCCCAGCGATCACCGGCACCGAGTTACCGCCCGCCGATGCCAGCACCACCAACGCCCGCCGGTAACGGACCACGCTCGCCTGCCCCTTCCCCTCGCCGCGACGGACCAACCGCTGAAGCTTGCGCCCCTCCTCATCACCAAGCCGCCGCACTCGCACCGGTTCAGCCATACCCTCAGCCTGACAACAACCGCCACCCCGATGGTGGACCACCCCAGCGTTCCAGAGCGGTCAGGGCACCAGCGCCGCAACGCCGCCAATGACGTCGCGCTCGTTATGTGGGCGAGGTCTCCCGTGGCGACGACGCTTACAACCGCGACCGCACGGCAGCGACTGCCCGGAAACCCCGGGACCGTGCAGGCCGTGACAGGCAACGAGAGTCGGAGCGAGCACAGGGTCGGACGACCATCGGGACCCGTCTCGAACAGAGCCCGGTCCGAGGTGGGCAGGCTCGCGTTCGCCGTAGGCCGCCCGGAGATGAGGCTAGGCGGGTGATCGCGGATGGTCGGATCCGTGCCTATCTGAAGCGCCTCGGCTTCGGGCACCCGCCGCCACCGAGGCTCGAGGGGTTGCGGCGACTGCACGCCGCACACCTCGAGCGCGTCCCGTTCGAGAACCTGAGCATCCACCTCGGCGAGCAGATCGTGCTCGAGCCGGAGGCGCTGGTGGCGAAGATCGTCGACCGACGGCGTGGTGGCTTCTGCTACGAGCTCAACGGGGCGTTCGCCGCGCTACTGCGAGCTCTGGGGTTCGACGTCACCCTCCTCGCCGCCCGTGTCCACGGCGATGACGGGCTCGGACCGCCGTTCGACCACATGTGCCTTCGGGTCGAGCTGGAGGAGCCCTGGCTGGCCGACGTGGGCTTCGGCGACAACTTTCGTTTGCCTCTGCGGCTGGACAGTCCAGACGACCAGGTCGACGACGCCGGGACCTTCCGGATCGTGCCCTCCGGCGAGCCGGAGCTGGACCTCCTGCGCGACGGCGAGCCGCAGTACCGCTTCGACCTGACGCCACGCGACCTGCACGACTACGACGCCATGTGCCGCTACCACCAGACGTCCCCCGAATCGCACTTCACCCGCAACACCGTGTGCTCGCTCGCCACACCCACGGGACGGGTCACGATCCGAGGACGGACGATGATTGTGACGCGCGGCGGCCACCGCGAGGAACACACGTTGACGGACCGTGAACTCGCCGACGCCTACCGCCGGC
>DASSGC010000033.1:0-4456 GCA_035693765.1 Acidimicrobiales bacterium | reverse complement strand
AGCGTCCGCAGCCGCGCCTCCTCCCACCGCTCACGCCCCTCGCCGCGCAGCGCGCTGACCGTGTACAGCAGGCGGGCCCGCTCGGGCGTCCCCAGGTGGGAGGCGAGCTGGAGCACCTTCTCCTCGCCGTGGGCGCCGGGCTGCCGGGCCGCAGACCACAGCAGGTCGCGGTCGTCCACCGTCGCCACCACGGCGGCGCGATCGCCGGCGTCGGCGCCGATGCGGTCGAGCAGCGCCCCGGCCCGGGACCCGGCGTCGGCCGTGTCGTCGAGGGCGTCGGCCAGCAGCGCGGCGAGGAACAGCCGGTCCAGGTGGTCGAGGGCCCGGATCTCCAGCGCCACGGGGTCGTCGGCGTCGAGGCGGCGGAGCCGCTCCATGGCCGGGAAGCGGTAGGCCTGCAGGGGGTCGATGGTGAACGGCTCGGCATGCCGCTCGCGGAGCGCGGCGGCCAGCTCGGGCAGGGCGCGGTCGAGCACCCCGGTGGTCTCGAGGAAGCGCCACCCCCGCCCGTTCCCCCGCTCGATGACGTCGATGAGCTGGTCGCGGGTGGCGGCGTCCCAGGCCAGCGGCTCGTCGGGCAGCCCGGCGAGCCAGAGGAGCAGGTCGTCGCCCGGGCGGTTGCGGCCGACCGCGATGGCGGCCTCGAGCGCCACGGGCAGGGCCAGGGCGTCGGGCGGCGTGGCCCGCAGGCGGACCTCGTCGCCGGCCACGTCGAGCCAGCCGCCCTCCGGCGCCGGCGTGTCGGCCGGCGGGCCGGTGCGGGGTGCACCGCGGGCCAGGCCCGAGTAGCGCATCTTCAGGAGCTGCGGCGTGGCGAGGGTGGTCACGAGCACGACCAGCAGCAGCGCGGCGTAGAGGTCGTCGCCCAGGACCCCGGTCTGCAGGCCGATGGTGGCGAAGATGAGGCCGACCTCGCCCCGGGGCAGCATGCCGAGGCCGATGAGCGGCTTGTCGCCCGGGGTGCCGACGGCCCCGAGCGGCGAGACGAGCTTCCCGACGACGGCGACGACCAGCAGGATGGCGGCGTCGCGCAGCACACCGGCGCGCCCGAAGGCGGCGATGTCGGCGTCGATGCCGATCTGGAGGAAGAACACGGGGATGAACAGGTGCCCGACCGGGGTCAGCTCCTGCCGGATGCGGCCGGCCTGGTCGCTGCGGTTGAGGGCGATGCCGGCGACGAAGGCGCCGACGATGGGGGCCAGCTTGGCCACGTCGGCCAGCTCGGCGAAGGCGAGGGTGAACGCGAGGGCCAGCGCCACGAGCGTGCCGGTCGAGCGCGACAGCCGCGCCACGGCCCGGAACAGCGGGGGCGCCACCCGCATGCCGACGATCCCGCCGACGACCAGGAAGGCGACGGCGCCGGCGACGATGCCCGCCACCGACACGAGCGAGACCGAGCCCTGGGTCACCAGCCGGACGACGACGGTGAGGACGACGAGGCCCATGACGTCGTCGGCCACCGCCGCGCCGAGCACGACCCGGGCCTCGGTGGTGGCCATGGCCCGCAGGTCGCTGAACACCCGGGCGGTGATGCCGACGCTGGTGGCGGTGAGCGCGGCCCCGACGAACAGGGCGGTGTTGAAGTCGTCGGTGACGAACACCTCCATGGCCCCGAGCCCGAGCACCAGGGGGGTGACGACGCCCACGATGGCGACCAGGAACGACGCCCGGCCCACCCGGCCCAGCTCGACGAGGTCCATCTCCAGGCCCACGTCCCGCCGCAGCAGGATGACGCCGATCTCGCCGAGGACGTGGAGCACGTCGTCGCCCTCGCCGACCAGGCCGAGCACGGACGGCCCGACGAGGATGCCGGCGACGATCTCGCCGACGACGGCCGGCACGCCGATGCGCTCGGCCAGCTCGGCGGCCATCTTGGCGGCCACCAGCACCACCAGGATGTTGCGGAGTACTTCTGCGACGTCCATGTCCGCCCGCCCGAAGGTCAGGGCACCGGCCGGGGTGACCGGTGCCGGGACGCGCACCGGGCGGGCACGGTGGGTCCGCGCCCGCCCGGTGTCGTCATCGGATGTGTCCTGGCGAGGTCAGACCGGCTCCTCGACCGGCTCCTCGTTGGTGGGGCTGATGCCGCCGGTGTCGACGGCGACGGCGTCGAGCTGCTGGAACTCGGGGTAGCCCATGGCGCCCATCTCGGGGATGTCCATGCCCGCCAGCTCCATCTCGGCCGGGGGCCGGATGCCGCCCTTCATGACCGCGTTCTGGATCTTGAAGAAGGCGTAGGCGAAACCGAAGATGACGGTCCACAGCACCAGCGCGCCCAGCGCCTGGGCGCCGAGCTGGCCGAACTCGCCCTTGACCACGCCCTCGATGGCCGTGACGTCGGAGCCGTTCCAGCCGCCGCCGTAGCTGCCGTTGGCGAAGAGGCCGACGGCGAGCACGCCGAAGGTGCCGCACACGCCGTGGACGGCGATGGCGCCGACCGGGTCGTCGACCTTGAGCTTCTGGTCGATGAACTGGGCGGCGTAGATGACGAGCACGCCGGCGATGACACCGATGAGGGCCGAGTAGGCCGGGCTGGTGAAGGCGCACGGGGCCGTGATGGCCACGAGCCCGGCCAGCATGCCGTTGACCATCATGCCCGGGTCGGGATGACCGGTCTTGCGCATCATCACGAACATCGACGTCACCGCACCGAAGGCCGCGGCGATCGCGGTGTTGGCGGCGACGACCGCGAACTGCACGTCGGTGGCGGCGAGCGTCGAGGCGGCGTTGAAGCCGAACCAGCCGAACAGCAGGATGAAGCAGCCCAGCATGGCCATCGGGATGTGGTGGCCCGGCAGCGTGTTGACCGTGCCGTCCTTGTTGTACTTGCCGATGCGGGGGCCGAGCACCATGGCGCCCGCGAGGGCGGCGACACCGCCGACCGTGTGCACGACGCCGGAGCCGGCGAAGTCGACGTAGCCGGCGCCGAGGCCCATGGAGTCCCAGGTCTTGGCCAGCCAGCCGCCGCCCCAGGTCCAGGCCCCGAAGATCGGGTAGAAGATGGCGCCGCAGAACAGGCCCCAGCCGATGAAGGCCTTCCACTTCCACCGCTCGGCCATGGCCCCGGTGGGGATGGTGGCGGTGGTGTCCATGAACGCCGCCATGTACAGGAAGAAGCCGATGACGGCAGCGCCGCCGGAGCTGGCGATGGCCTTGCCCGAGAGGGCGAAGCCGCCCTGCCACAGGAAGACCCAGTTGCCGCTGCCGATCAGCGCATCACCCAGTGGCTTGGTGTAGCCGAAGTCGTAGCCCGGCAGGGCGTAGCTGTAGCCGCCGAACATGAAGGCGTAGCCGACGAGGAAATAGGCGACGAAGCCGAGCCCGAAGATGGCGAAGTTGGTCGACACGACGTGGGCGGCGTGCTTGGCGCGGCAGAAGCCGGTCTCGACGAGGGCGAAGCCGGCCTGCATGAAGATGACGAGGACGGCACCGATGACGATCCACAGCAGGTTGGTCTGCTGGCCGAGGGTGGCCACGGCCTCGCTGGGATCGGCGTCCTGCGCGCCGGCGATGCCGGGCGTCGCGAGGAGGAGTCCGCCGGCGAGTGCCAGCCCGATCCCCGCTTTCCGCCCGAACGACATGCCGGCTCTCGCATGATGACGAGGGCCAAGAGACATGGGTACGTGTTCCTTTCATACGTCCCGAAAAGAGAGGCCCGACCTCTTTGTCTGACCCGATGGTGAACGTATGGACGAGTTGTCACGCGTCAATGTCCCGTTGATGAACCCCCGTGTGCGAAGTCCTGTCAGAAATCTGAACATTCCTGTCTACAAGTCGTGCGTTTCTCTGACCCCAAGCTGACCGGTTGGGCGCCCGGGCCGGCGGCTGCAACACTGCGGGCCATGGCAGAGGAGACGAACGTCGCGAAGGTGCGCATCGGCCTGGGACTGATCTGTGTCGTGGTTGTTGCAGCGATCGCGATGATGATCGTGATCGAGTCGCCGGCCGGCAAAGCCGTGATGTTCGCCATCGCCGTCACCGCGCTGGTGCGCTTCTACCTGCTGTACCGCTCGCTTCGCCGGGAGCAGCGTCCGGCCGACTGATCGACCGCGGTCAGCCGCCGCAGGGCGCGCCGTCGCGGGCCAGCGCCGCGTTCGACCAGCCCGGCTGCCCGGTCAGCTCGGCGCCGAACCAGTCCGGCGGCGTGAAGGCCTCGGCCTCGGCGCGGGACGCGAACTCGACCTCGACCACCGCGAGCCCGGCCAGCCCGCCGCCGTAGAGGTCGAGCTCGGCGGTGGCGCCGCCGACGTCGACCCGGTGGCGAATCTTCTCCAGGTGGCGATCGCCGGCCAGCGCCCACAGCTCGGCGAAGGCCGCGGCGTCGATCGGCACCTCGACCTCGGCCCGCTCCAGTCCCCGGCCGCCCTTCACGGTGAGCACGTGGCCGGTGCCGTCGCTGCGGACCCGCACCTCGACCTCGCCGTCGATGGCCACGTAGGCCTGCCGGAGCGGCGCC
>DASSGC010000032.1:0-3956 GCA_035693765.1 Acidimicrobiales bacterium | reverse complement strand
AACAGCCGGACCGACGGCAGCCGGACCGACCGCTCCCGCACCCACCGGTGCGGAACCCACCGGTGCCGGACCGAGCGCAGCCGGACCCACCGGTGCCGGACCCACCGCAGCCGGACCCACCGCAGCCGGACCGACCCCTGCGGGACCGACCCCTGCGGGACCGACCGGTGCGGGACCGACCGGTGCCGGATCGACCGGTGCCGGATCGACCGGCGCCGACGACGACACGATCCGAACCGGCCCGGTCGCTCCGATCACCCCCGACCCCGACAGCGACCTCGGCCCATTCGACGGCCCATGGCAGGCCCACGAGCACCCCGAGCACCCGCTCGACCAGTGGTGCTGGCTGTGCTCGTGCCCGGTGTGCCTCATCGCCCTGCAGGCCAGCGCCCGCCGCCGGCCGCGGCTCGCACTCGTGCTCAAGACCGGCGCCGACCGCGTGGTCGTGACCGCGGACCTGGCGGCGCGGATGTGGGCACGCGACGGGTCGCTCGACGGCCTGTTGCACGTGGCGGGCGACCGACTGCGCGAGGTCTTCGTCGCGGCCGGCGCGCCCGACGTCCACCGGAGCTACGACTGGTCGTCGCTCTCGGCGGCCAGGGAGGGCGAGCCTCGGGCGTTCCGGTCGGCGTCGACCTTCCTCCGGCCCGATCCACCGGGCGGTGCCGGGTGAGCGCCCGGGGCGCCACGGCGCCCGCAGCCCGTCGACGCGGGGCCGGCCTACGGCAGGCGGAACCAGTGGATCGGCGGGTTGCCGCCCTCGCTGATCGTCACGTACCCCCGATTGTCGGTGGCCAGCGCCACCGCCTCGCCCTGGGGCTCCGCCGCAGCCGGCGCCGTGCAGGGCTGCCGCGCCAGCGCCTCCCCCACCGTCTCGTCCGGCCGGCGGTCCCACACCAGCACGCCCAGGTACGTGCGGAGCACGATCAGCGAGCCGTCCTGCGCCACGTCACCGCCGGTGACGAGCTGGATCGGCAGGCCGGCCACGTCGGCGACCCGCGCCATGACGACCGGCGTGCCCGGGTCGGCGTCGGCCGGCACGCGGTACACCCCGGTCGGCCCGCCGTCCCACTGCTTGCTCACGACGAACAGGTCGCCGGTGGCCGGGTCGGCCAGCAGCGTCTCGGCGTCGCGGGGACCGTCGGCGTAGCTGAGCCTGAGCGCCTCGACCCCGGTGATGGTGCCGCCCCCACGGGCGCCGACCGCGGGCTCCGGCGCCCGGTAGACGGTGATCTCCTGGCGCTGGGCGTTGTTGTCCCCGATGTCGCCGAGGTAGAGCGTGGCCGCGCCGTCCCCTTCACGGTCACCGGTCTCGCCGCCCGGTGCGGGGCCGGTGGCCATGTCCTCCCAGTCCGTGGCCTCGGCGCCCTGGAGCGCCCAACGCCCGAGGTCGGCCCCGTCATCGCCGCCCACCGCGAACACCTCGGGCGCGCCGCCGGAGTCGTTGTGGGCCCACAGCACGCCCTCGTTCGTCCGGCTGGTCGCGATGCCTGACGTCTCCGTGAGCGAGGCGTGGGCGACCACGGGCGCGACCGGCGCCGGCTGCGCCCCCGAGCACAGCTCGGCCGCGGTCGGACCGGCGGGGCGCGCGCCGGTGGTCGTGCTCCCTGCCGGCCCGTCCCCGGCATCGGTGGCTCGCGGCCCCGCCCCCTCCCCGTCGCCGTCGCCGGTGCAGCCGGCGACGAAGACGGCGAGCACGCCGGCCGCGCACAGGCAACTCAGCAACCGCCGCACGGGCGGCAACGCTAGACCGCCGGGCGCCCTGCGCCGGGCCGCAACGCCGGTCCCGGTCCTCCCGCGCGGGCTCGCGCCGCGGTCAGCCGGCACGAGACCGGCGGCGGGGCACCTCGGGCAGCCGGTCGCTCTCCGGGGTCTCCTCGAACACGGTGATCGCGTCCGTCTCGTCGAACGGTGTCGCCGTCGACTTGCCGATCTCACCCGGCAGATAGCGCTTGCCCTCGTTGGCGTAGCGATACATGCCGGTGCCCGCCAGGCCGATCTCGTCAGCCCCGGTCGCGTCCGCGTCCCACCAGATCTCGGTCACGTCGTCCGCGGCGAGGTAGTCGGTCCACGGCCACATCGCCTCGCCGAACGAGATCCCCAACGACGTCGCGTAGCCGTTGGCCGGCTGGAACGAGAACAGCCCGTCGCGCAACGTCTCAGGCGTGAGCTCGGGCCCGGCGAGATGGAGCCCGGTGAAGAGCAGCCCGAGCTCGAGCGCGTTCGGGTAGCTCGTCAGGTTCTCGCCGAGGTACCAGGAGACCACGCCGCCCTGGGTGAGCAGGTTGGCCGACCCCACCCGGGCCGGCAGGAACGACACCCCGAACGCGTGCGCCCACTGCTCCTGATCGTACTGGCGGGCGATCGCCGTCGTGTCGGTGCCGGTCGACCCGGTCACGATCCACTCGGGGTGGTAGTCCTGGGCGGTCGCCTCCTGCGTCAGGTAGATGGGGAAGAACGGGTCACCGGCGAACACCACGCTGGTCACGTCCGCATCCTTCAGGCGGGCGACGATCGTGGCGGCATCCTCCTGCGCACGGGGCAGGTCGAGGATGTAGGGCACCCGGGCGGCCAGCTCGACGCCGCTCTCCGCCAGCCGGTCCTCGAAGAAGTCGACGCCCTCCTGGTACGCGCCTTCCGCGGTCTCGTAGTAGACGATGGCGAACCGCCGCGTCTCCTCGCGCAGGTCGGGGTCGCCCGCGAACTCCGCCTTCCGCCCGGCCAGCCGGCCGGTGATGTAGTCCGCCCGGTGGACGTACCCCTGCGTCGACGCCATGAGCTGGCTCCACACGTAGGGCGACCAGTCCTCGTAGTTGCCGATCGGTTGCGAGGCGGTGCAGAAGCACACCACGCCCCGGGCGGCCAGCTCGTCGGCGTAGGCGTTCGTGCCGGTGGGGCCGCCGATGGCAGCGAACGCCCCCGCCTCGGTGGCGACGCGGATGGCGTCGGCCTTGGCGGCGGCGTCGTCGGTGTTCGAGCCGCTGGCCTCGACCGTCACGACCTCGACCGAGCGCCCGTACGTCTCGTACAGGGCCTCGTAGACGTCGACCACCCGGCGCCGGTTCTCGTCCGCATCCTCGTCGCTCGGCAGCTCACCCCCGACGATGTCCTCGGCGATGGCGTTGACCGTGGGATCGTCCCGGGGGATGTAGATCGCCACCGTGATCGTGTCGCCGGTGACGCCGGGGCTGGTGGCGCCCCCGTTGTCGCGGCCCTCCGGCCACAGCGGGACACAGTTGGGCGAGTACACCGTCGGCAGCGCCAGGCGGCCGGTCGTGCGGTCGCAGTCGGGCGCGTCCAGCGGGTCCTCGCCCGGAAAGGCCGCCAGCGCCGGCGGCTCGCCGCCCGCCGACGTCCCGGCACCGCCGGCCTCCTCGCCGTCGTCACCGCCCAGGCGGCTGCCCGCCACCAGCAGGCCCGCCAGCACCGCCACGGCGACCGGCACCGGCCAGTAGCCGGCCAGACCGCGCCTCGTCCGCGTCTCGGCCATCGCCTCCCCCTACGTGTCGCTGCCGCCCCGCTGGGTACGCACGCTATTGAACGACGTTCAAGCTTGGCAATGGCCGACGCGACCTCCGCGCTCACCGGGACGCCGGTCGCGTCCTCGTGGGTGGACGGTGAGGTTCCCGGGAACCGCCCGGCCGCCTCGTGGCGTCTCACCCTGCGATGACAGCGATCCTGCGGACAAGGACACTCGGCGCCGCCCTCGTGGCGGCCGGGCTCGTGGCGGCCGGCTGCTCGCAGCCCGACGACCGGGCGGGCCCGGACCGCTCCCGCCCCGACATCCAACTGGTGAGCAGCCTGCAGACGTTCGAGTCGTGCGACGAGGTCCGCGGCTGGGTGCGCGACGAGGTCGTCCCCCGCATCGGCCCGTACGGCTTCCCGGGCGGGCCGGAGATCCTGGCGGACGGGGCGGTCGTGCCGCAGGCCGCGGACGACGCCGCTGCCGACGCGTC
>DASSGC010000031.1:0-3462 GCA_035693765.1 Acidimicrobiales bacterium | reverse complement strand
ACATCCACCGCGAGGACTTCTTCAACGAGTCCGACAAGGAGTCGGGCGCGGTGCGCTCCCCGCTCATCAAGCGCTGACGCCCTACGACTTCGTGCGACTTGCGCGCGGTCTCAACGGTCGCGAGCGTGCGAGAAACGTGTGCAAGTCGCACGAGGCCGCTGCGGGGCGACCGGCGTCACAGGGTCACAGGCCGGACTCGCGCAGCACGCGGCTCAGCGTGAACGCCGCCGTGCGCACCGCCGGCCCGAGGGTGCCGGGGTCGACCGACCCGGTGCGGCCCGTCACCGACAGCCCGGCCCGGATCCTGCGGTCGGCCCCGAAGACCGGCGCGGCGACACAGGAGACCCCGACGTGCGACTCCTCGACGTCGAGCGCCATGCCCACCGAGCGGATCTTGCGCAGCTCCTTGGTCAGCCCGCCCGGCGTGGCGATGGTGCGCGGCGTCAGCCGGGGCAGGCCCGCCTCGATCCGGGCCCGCACGGTGGCGGCCGGGCTGTAGGCGAGCATCACCTTCCCCACGCCGGTCGCGTGGGCGGGCAGGCGGCCGCCGGTGCGGGAGGTCACGTCGACCCCGCTCGTCCCGAGGATCTCGACGTAGACGACATCGACGCCCTCGAGCACGGCGAGGTGGATGCGCTGCCGGGTGGCCTCGCGCAGGTCCTCCATCACGGGCAGGGCGGCGTCCGACAGCGACCGGTGCCCCGGCACGAGCTCGCCCCTCTCGAAGAGCCACATCCCCAGGCGGTAGCCCTCGCCCGACGGCCCCGAGTCCTGGCGCTCGAGCACTCCCAGCGCGACGAGCTCGGCCACGATCCGGTGCACGGTGGACTTCGGGAGAGCGGTGCGCCGGGCGAGCTCCGCGAGGGACAGCACCGGTGCGTGCTCGTCGAAGGCCCCGACGATCGCGGCGGCGCGTGCGAGCAGGGTCACAGGCGGCCCGTTCCGCTCAGTGGAACGCATTCGTTGATCGAACCACGCACCCGGGCGCAGTGTCATCCCATCGTCCATCGGGCAAGGGAGCCAGAACATGTCGATCGTCGCGCAGGAGCACGCATGGTGCGCCACCACCCCCAAGCGGTCGCAGGTGACGGATCCCCACGGCTCCGGGCTGAAGTCGGTCGGCAGCGCGCTCGACGTCATGGAGTGCTTCGCGACCGACGGTGAGCTGGGTGTCTCCGACATCGCCCGCCGGCTCGGCGTCGCCAAGTCCACGGCGCACCGGCTCCTGCAGACGCTGGCCAGCCGCGGCTTCGTCGAGCAGGACGCCCACTCGGGGCAGTACCGCCTCGGCCTGCACGTCTACGAGCTCGGCCAGCTGGCGCTGACGCGCAACGAGCTGCGCCACGTCGCCCTGCCGTTCCTGCGCCAGGTGGCCACGGCCACCGGGCTCACCACCAACCTGTCCGTGACCGACGGGCCCGACGTCATCTTCATCGAGCGCATCGAGAACCTCGACGGCGTGCGCATCCTGGGCCACTTCGGCCGCCGCCTGCCGGCCCACACGACGAGCAGCGGCAAGGCGGTCGCCGCGTGGAACCCCCCGGCCGACGCGGCCCGTCGCCGCGCCGGGTTCCCCCCGCGCGTCAGCAGGACCGTGCGCACGGAGGCCGACTGGGACCGCTGCCTGGAGCAGGTGCGCAAGGTCGGGTATGCCGTGTCGCACAGCGAGTCCTTCGACGGCGCCTCGTCGGTCGCCGTGCCCGTGATCGTGCGCCGCCAGGCCATCGCGTCGGTGTCGGTGTTCGGCCCCACCGAGGCGATCGAGCCGCACATCGACCGCCTCGTGCCGGTGCTCGTCGCGGCGAGCCGGCGCATCGCCCGCGCCCACACCGCCTGAGCGCGTCCGGCATCCCACCGCACCCTCCCGGGGATGTTCCCGGGAGCGGAACGTGCCGGGCGCCCGCACCCCTTGGCTCCGTACCGTCGACAACGACGCCGTCGCGTCACCCCTGCGCGTGAGCGCCGATCCTGGAAGGAGGGCCCGTGGACGACCAGACCCGGACCCGCGTCGCGAGCGAGCTGCTCGCGGCCTACGACTCCACGGAGCCGCTCGAGCCGCTGACCGCGACCCACGAGGGGATGACCCTCGAGGACGCCTACGCGATCCAGCTGCTCCAGATCCGTGAGCGCGTCGCCGGTGGGCGCACGGTGCAGGGCCACAAGGTGGGCCTGACGAGCGCCGCGATGCAGCGCCTGCTCGGTGTCAGTGAGCCCGACTACGGCCACCTGCTCGACGACTTCTTCCACCTCGAGCACATGCCGATCCCGGTCGCGTCGTTCCTCCAGCCGCGGGTCGAGCCCGAGGTCGCCTTCGTGCTCAAGAAGCCGCTCCGGGGCCCCGGGGTCACGGTGCACGAGGCGCTGCGCGCGATCGACTTCGTGCTGCCGGCCCTCGAGATCGTCGACAGCCGCATCCGCGACTGGAGGATCGGCCTCTTCGACACGATCGCCGACAACGCCAGCTCGGGCGCCGTGGTGCTCGGCTCGACCCCCACCGACGTCGGCGCGGTCGACCTGCGGCTCGCCGGTGCGACCTTCCACCGCAACGGCCAGGTCGTCGGCACGGGTGCCGGCGGCGCGGTGCTCGGCTCGCCGGTCAACTCGCTCGTCTGGCTCGCCAACACCGTCGGCGCTCGCGGCATCACCCTCGAGGCCGGCCACGTCGTCCTCCCCGGTGCCGTGTGCGCGATGGCTCCCGTCGCGGCCGGCGACACCTTCACCGCGACGTTCGCCGGACTCGGCAGCGTCACCGCTCGATTCGTCTGAACGTCCGAACCGCTTGAGGAGCGCCATGTCCACCCCCACCAGGACCAAGGGCACCGCCGCCATCGTCGGGCCCGGCAACATCGGCACCGACCTGATGTTCAAGCTGATGCGCCGCAGCGACGTGCTCGACCCCCGTTGGATGATCGGCGTCGACCCGGCATCCGACGGCCTGCGCCGCGCGAGGTCGCTCGGCCTCGAGGCCAGCCACGAGGGCGTGGACTGGCTGCTCGCGCAGGACGAGCTCCCCGACATCGTCTTCGAGTGCACCTCGGCCAAGGCGCACGAGGCGAACGCACCGCGCTACGCCGAGGCCGGCATCCTCGCCGTCGATCTCACCCCCGCCGCCGTGGGGCCCTACCTCTGCCCGCCGGTCAACCTCGACTTCAACCTCGACGCGATGAACGTCAACATGATCACCTGCGGCGGGCAGGCCACGACGCCGATGGTCAAGGCCGTCTCCTCGGTCGTGCCGGTGCCGTATGCCGAGATCGTCGCCTCGATCTCGAGCAAGTCGGCCGGGCCCGGCACGAGGGCCAACATCGACGAGTTCACCGAGACGACGTCGGAGGCGCTGGAGGTCGTGGGCGGTGCCGACCGCGGCAAGGCGATCATCATCCTCAACCCCGTGGAGCCGCCGCTCATGATGCGCAACACGGTCTTCTGCGCGATCCCGCCCGAGGCCGGTGAGCCCGGTGA
>DASSGC010000030.1:0-10075 GCA_035693765.1 Acidimicrobiales bacterium | reverse complement strand
GGCCGACATCGCCGGCGACCGGGGCGTGACCGGCGACAGCCGCAACGGAGGCGTGACCTGGGAGGTCACCGGGCCGTTCCGGCGGCGGGACGAGGCCGCGTCACCGGGCACGACGCTGGCCCGGGCGGGCGCGGGAACGGCCGGTGGCACGACCGGCGGCGCGAACGGGGATGCCGGCGGCGACGGCGGCGCCCCGGTGGTGGTCGCCGGGGGCGTGGCGGCCCTGGGCGCGGTCGCGGGCGGCGCCTGGTGGATGCGCACCCGGCGCGGCCGCGCCGCGGGTTCGCCGCCGCCGGGCTGAGCCGGCGGCGATCAGGCCAGCAGCAGGATCGCCAGCAGGACCACGACCAGCACCGCCGCCACGACGGCGATGACCGCCGTGCGGTTGCCGGCCGGCGCCGCCGGCGCGCGCTCGTCGTTGTGCTCGACGTAGGCACGGAACATGGCGGTGTCCGCGCCCGGGTCGGCCTGATCGTCGGTGGGCATACGCCGATGCTAGGCGCCCACGGGCACCGGTGGGGGGTTCCCCGCCGGCGTGGGTCTCAGACCGCGGGCGTGAGGACGTGGGCCACCTGCCCCCGCGAGGGGTCGAGGCGGACGTAGGGGTGGGGCCCGTCCCACGTGTACGTGTCGCCCCCCAGCTCGTCGTGCACGCGCAGCGGCCCCTGCCACGGCAGGCCCACGGCGCCGAGGTCGAGGTCGAGCACGGTCTCGTGGGGCTGGTGGGGGTCGAGGTTGACCACCACGAGCACCAGGTCGCCGTCTGCGACGCTGCCCTTCGACCAGACCAGGAAGGCATCGTCGGCCGACCCGTGGAACCGCACGTTGGCCAGCCGGTCGAACGCCGGGTGCCGGCGCCGGATCTCGTTGACCCGGGTGATGAACGGCGCCATCGAGTCGGCTCCGGCCCAGTCGCGCCGCCGGATCTCGTACTTCTCGGAGTGCAGGTACTCCTCGTTGGTGTCGCTGGCCGGCTCGTTCTCGAACAGCTCGTAGCCGCTGTAGATGCCGTAGCTCGGCACCAGGGTGGCGGCCAGCACGAACCGCACGAGGAACGCGGCGGGCGGGCCGTGGCGGAGAGGACCGGACAGGATGTCGGGCGTGTTGGGCCAGAAGTTGGGCCGCATGTAGCCGGCCGTCGGGCCGTAGGCGAGCTCCTCGACGTACTCCCGCAGCTCCCAGGCCGCGGTCCGCCACGTGAAGTACGTGTAGCTCTGGCTGAACCCGACCTCGGCCAGCTTGGCCATGACCTTGGGACGGGTGAAGGCCTCGGACAGGAACACGACGTCCGGATGGTCACGGTGGATGCGGTCGATGAGCCAGGCCCAGAAGGCGACGGGCTTGGTGTGCGGGTTGTCCACGCGGAAGATGCGGATGCCCTCGCCGATCCAGTGACGCAGCACGTCACGGCACGCCTTCCACAGCGCGACCCGGTCCGCCTCGCGCTCGGGCCAGAAGTTGATCGGGTAGATGTCCTGGTACTTCTTCGGCGGGTTCTCCGCGAAGCGGATGCTGCCGTCGGGCCGCTGCCAGAACCACTCCGGGTGCTCGCGGACCCAGGGATGGTCCGGCGAGCACTGGAGCGCGTAGTCGAGCGCGACCTCCAGGCCGAGGTCGCGGGCCTCGGCGCAGAACGCCCGGAAGTCGTCGGGCGTGCCGAGCTCGGGGGCCACGGCGGTGTGGCCGCCGTCGGCCGAGCCGATCGCCCACGGGCTGCCGGGGTCGCCCGGGTCGGGGTCGAGCGTGTTGTTCGGGCCCTTGCGGTCGGTCACGCCGATGGGGTGGATCGGCGGCAGGTAGACGACGTCGAAGCCCATGTCGGCGACCGCCCGCAGGCGCTTCGCGGCGCCCGCGAACCCGCCCTCGCTGCGGGGGAACAGCTCGTACCAGGCCCCGCGGGCCGCCCGGGGCCGGTCGACCCACAGCGGCATGTGGGGGCTGGCCGTCAGGTCGGCGTCGGGGACGCCGGCCACCAGCGCGGACACCCGGTCGTCCAGGCCGGCGTTGAGGCGGACCTGCAGGCTGCACGTGGCGCGCCGCAGGCCGGCTACGGCGTCGAGCACGCGCCGCCGGTCCCGGGCCCCCAGCTTCCCGGCCAGCGACTCGAGGATGCGGGCGCCCTCCTCCAGCTCCAGCTCGACGTCGTCGCCGAGCGCCGCCTTGATCTCGACGTCGTGGCGCCAGGTGGCGAACCGGTCACGCCAGGCCTCGATCACGAACTCGTGCCGGCCGATCTCGTCGATCGTGATGCCGGCGTGCCAGGCGTCGTTGATCTGGTCCCGCAGGGGCACCGACCGCCACTTCGAGCGACCGACCCGCCGCCAGCGGACCCGGGCGGCCAGGCGGCCGTGGCCGTCGGCGAAGATGTCCGCCCCCACCTCCACCGTCTCGCCCACCACCGACTTGGCCGCGCACCCCGCCGGCGTCGAGGGGCGAACGGCGTCGATCGTGATGCGTGCGAGCACGTCTTCCAGGCTACGCAGCGGCGGCCGTCACCAAACCGCTACGCACCGTGGCGGGCGGCCCGCACGTAGGGCGCCACCGGGCTGAGCTGGAGCCACCGGGGCAGCCCGGCCACGACCCACCGCGCGCCGGACAGCCTGATGTCGCCCGCCTTCACGGCGTCGAGGAGGTCGATCTCGCCCTCCCACATCCGGTAGAAGGTGGCCAGGTCGGCCCGCATCACGGCGTCGACCTCGAAGCCGGGGTCGTTGTAGCAGACCGAGGCGTCGTCGGGCTCGACGACCAGCCAGAAGATGCGCCGCCGGTCGCTCACCTCGACCTGGACCACGGCCCGGCGGGCCACCTCCGAGGTGTCGATGCGCCCGTGGAACCACCACATGAGCACCTCGGGGTCGAGCTCCTCGGGGCGGGGGTCCCCGAAGGCGTGGCGGGCGCCCCACTCCGCCAGCCCGAACACGAGCGGGCGCAGGTCCTCGCCCGCCGGGGTGAGCGCGTAGCCACCGTCGCCGGCCCGTACCACCAGGCCGGCGGCCTCCATCTGCCGCAACCGCCGGGCCAGCAGGCTCCGCGACAGGCCGGGCAGCCCGCGGGCCAGGTCGTTGAACCGGCTGGCCCCGGTCAGCATCTCCCGCACGACGAGCAGCGTCCACCGCTCGCCGAGCACCTCGACCGCCCGGACGATGGGGCAGTACTGGGCATAGGTCCGCACCGGGCCAGTCTCCCACCTGGTGCGGGAGCGAGCCGGGCCGGGCGGTGCAGAAGTTGTACTACCCGGGCCGGCACGCCGTCCTTACGGTCGACCGAGACGGAAACCAGGAAGGCGGAACCCATGACCATCATCGACGCTCCCCCGGCCCCGGCACGCACGTTCCCGGCGCCGACACGTCCCGACGACGACCGGTTCGTGGCCCTCGCGGCGGAGGTCGGCGCAGCGGCCGAGGTGACCGCGGCCGAGCACGACCGGGACGCCACGTTCGTCACCGAGGCGTACGACGTGATGCGGCGCTCCGGCTACCTGCGCCTGGCCGTCCCCGCCGAGCTGGGCGGCCTCGGCGCCACCACCCGGCAGGTCTGCTACGCCCAGGCCGAGCTGGCGCGGCACGACGGGTCGACGGCGCTGGCCGCCACGATGCACCAGTACATCGCGCTGATGCAGGGGTTCCGGTGGCGCAAGGGCGCCGCCGACGCCGAGACCACGCTGCGGCGGGTGGCGGACGACGGCATCGTCATCGCCACCAGCGGCGGGTCCGACTGGCTGTGGCCCACCACGGTGGCCGTCCCCGACGGCGACGGCTACCGGGTGCACGGGCGCAAGTCGTTCTGCAGCCAGTCACCCGAGGCGACGGCCATCGCCACCTGCGCGGTCGTGGGTGAGCCGGGCGACGGGGCCGAGGTCATCCACTTCGCCGTCCCCCTCGCCGCCCCCGGTGTCCGACTGGAGGAGACCTGGGACACCCTCGGCATGCGGGGCACCGCCAGCCACGACCTGGTGTTCGACGACGTGGCCGTCGCCGCTGCGTCGGTGACGGGACGGCGGCCCTACGGCGAGCTCGGCGCGCCGCTGATGCTGGCGGCCGCGCACTTCGCCCCCGTGGCGGCCGCCACCTACCCGGGCATCGCCGCCGGCGCCCGCGACGTCGCGGTCACCGGCGCCCTCGCCGGCGCCCGCGGTCCCCAGCCGCTCGCCGGGCACCCGCGGGTGCAGCGGCTGGTCGGCCTCATGGACGCCCACCTGCGGGCGGGCTGGTGGGCACTGCTCGGCGCGCTCGACGAGGTCGGCGGCGGCGACGGGACGGCCATCGGCCCCGACCCGGCGACCCTGGCCACCCTCATGCTGGCCAAGCGTCAAGCGGTCACCGGTGCGATCGCCGCCGTGGACCTCGCCATGGAGGCGAGCGGCGGGCGAGCCTACTTCCGCCGGTCACCCCTCGAGCGGGCCTTCCGCGACGTGCGAGCCGGCACCTTCCACCCCCTGACCCCCGAGGCCACGCTCACCTACGCGGGCAAGCTGGCGCTCGGCGACCCCGGCGCCACGGAGTAGCCGACCGGCCCGCCCGATCCCGCCCGGCGTCCCGCCCGGGCCGGCAGCCGCACCCCGCGGACCGGCCCGGGCCGGGTGGGCGCCGACCCGGGCGCTGCCACTAGCCTGCCTTCCTTGCGGCGGCGCGGGGCGGGGCAACGCGGCGTCAGTGTCGACGACATACAGGGGTCGGTCCGATCGTGGAGTCAGAGCACGCCGTCGCGTTCGGCGGGTGGGTGGCGGGGTTCGCCATCCTCCTCGTCGCCGTCGCCGCCGTCACGGTCGCCGGGCGGGGCCTGCGCCGCCGGCTCCTCCCCGGTTGGCGCGGCCCGGAGGCGGCGCTGGCGTCGAGCGTGCTGGCGGTCGCCGTCCTCGTCGTCGCCGGCCAGATCGTGGGCACGTTCGGCCTGTTCGACAAGTGGTGGCTGGCGGGCCTCCTCGTGATCCTCGCCGTGCTGGCCGAGCCGTCGCTACCGCCGCTCGGCGGCCCGACGGCAGGGCGCGACGATCACGCCGGGGGGCGCATCCCCTACGGGATCGGCGATCACACCGCCGAGGACGCCGATCCGTCCGGCCTCACCGGCGACGACCGGAGCGCCGGCGCGCCGGCGGAGAGCGGCTGGGCCCGCCTGGCCGCGCTCGTCGGCGTCACCGCCGCGGCCACGGCCTGGCTGGGCCATGTCGTCGCCGTCTATCAGCGGGGCAGCACCGACGGCGACAGCCTCATGTACCACCTGCCCTTCGCCGCCCGGTTCGTGCAGACCGGCGTGACGAGCAGGGTCGTCCCCGTCGGACCCGACGCCTGGGTGGCCTTCTACCCGGCCAACGCCGAGCTGCTCGAGGCGCAGGCCATGCTGCCGTTCCACCATGAGGCGCTCGTCCCGGCGCTCAACCTGGGCTGGCTCGCGGTCGCCCTGCTGGCCGGCTGGTGCCTCGGCCGCCGCGGCGGCCATCCCTCCGTCGGCGTGCTGATGGCCGCCCTCGTCATGACCCTGCCGATCATGGTCGCCACCCAGGCGGGCACCGCCCGGGTCGACGCCATGGTCGTCGCCCTGATCCTCGCCTGCGTCGCCCTGCTGGTGGTCGAGCGCCGCACCACCGGCTCGGTGGCCGTCGCCGGCGTCGCGCTCGGGCTGGCGATGGGCACCAAGTTCGTCGCCCTCCCGTTCGCCGGGATCCTGACCGTCGGCGTGGCGGTCCTGCTGTGGCGGCGACTGCGCCCGGCCGCCGCCGGTTGGTGGCTGGTCGCCGTGGCGGTGCCGGCCGCCTACTGGTACGTCCGCAACTGGGCCGTCGCCGGCAGCCCGCTGCCGCTCACCGACCTCAAGATCGCCGGCTGGGGGTTCGGTTCGCTGCCCGACGACCGGCTCGCCGAGCTGGAGGGCACCGCGCTCTCGGGCAAGCTCGGCGGCCTCCCCGGCTTCCAGGGGCAGACGCTGTGGCCCGCCGTGGAGATCATGGCCGGGACCGTCGCCTTCGCGGCGATCGTGGCCGTGGTGGCCGTGGCCGCCGGCGTCCTCGTCGTGCGCACGCGTCCGTTCGGCGTCCGGCACGTCGCCGTGGTCGCCGCGGTGGCGGCCCTCGTGGCGTACGTCTTCGCCCCCAACAGCGCGCCGGTGTTCGAGGTTCGGCTGGCGGGCGAGATCGACGAGCGCATCGTCGCCCTGAACGCCCGCTACCTGCTCCCCGGCCTGGGTGTCCTGCTGTGCCTGCTGCCGGTGGGCCTGGCCGGCCTCGCCCGCCGGGGCCGGATCCTCGCCGAGGTGGTCGCCGTGGCGGCCGCCGCCTACCTCGTCTACCTCACGCCGAAGACGCTGATCGGCCACGGCGAGTGGGCCGTGCAGGGCAGCGACACGGCGGCCGGGTTCGTCACGCTGGCGGTGGGGGCCGCCGTGGTCGCCGCCGTCGTGCTGCAGGCCCGCCGGCACGCGGCCGCCGGAGGACGCGCTCCGTCGCGGGCGCCGGCCGTAGCGCTGGCCGCCGCTGCGGTCCTGGTCGGGGCCGGCACGCGCCAGGTGACGAGCGGGCATGGCGGCCTCCACCGCTACGAGCCGGCCCTCACCGAGTACGGCGACCTGTGGGACGCCGGTCGTGCGCTCCACGGCCAGAAGGTCGGGCTGCTCGGCGAGTGGCTCCAGTTCCCCTACGTGGGCGAGGACCTCACCAACGACGTCGACTTCCTGGTGCTGCCGCCCCACGACGGCGTGGGGGAGGTGCCCCTGTCCTGCGACGAGATCCGGCGGTCCCTGGCCGGCGGCGGCTACGACGCCGTCGTGGTGCAGCGAGGCCTCTTCTCCATCGACACGAGGTGGCTCCGGGAGGTCGGCTGCGTGACGGGGATCCCCGGGGCAGACGTGCAGTTCACCAACGAGGTCGGGGCCATCGTCGGGCTGTAGGGCGAACGTACGACGGGTACCCGCCGCGGTCGCTACCGTGCGCGACTGATGAAGGCCCTTCGCAGCTTCACCGTCCGACCGACCCTCCCCGCCGAGCTCTCCGCCCTGGAGGAGCTGGCGTTCAACCTGCGCTGGTCGTGGGACGACCAGACCCGCGACCTGTTCCGGTGGGTCGACCCCGACCTGTGGGACGCCAGCGTCCACGACCCCGTCCGGCTCCTCGGCCTCGTGCCCCGTGAGCGCCTCGATGCCCTCGCCCGCGATGCGGGCTTCAAGCGGTTCCTCGACGAGGTCCGCAGCGAGCTGCAGCGCTACCTGGAGGGCGACCGCTGGTTCCAGGCCCGGGGCGACTCGCCGCTCGACCTCGTCGCCTACTTCTCGCCCGAGTTCGGCATCGCCGAGGCCGTCCCGCAGTACTCGGGCGGGCTGGGCGTGCTGGCCGGCGACCACCTCAAGTCGTCCAGCGACCTCGGCGTGCCCCTCGTCGGGGTCGGCCTCCTGTACCGCCATGGCTACTTCCGGCAGAGCCTCGACGCCGACGGCTGGCAGCAGGAGCGCTACCCGCTGCTCGACCCGCACGTGATGGCGCTCACGCTGTGCGACGGGGTCCGGGTCGAGGTCGACCTGGCCGGCGTGCCGCTCGTGGCCCAGGTGTGGAAGGCCTGCGTGGGGCGGGTGCTGCTGTACTTCCTCGACGCCGACGTCGAGGAGAACCCCGACGAGGTGCGCGAGGTCACCGACCGGCTCTACGGCGGCGACGTGGAGCACCGGCTGCGGCAGGAGATCCTGCTCGGCATCGGCGGCGTCCGCGCCCTGCAGGCCGTGGGCGTGGAGGCCCAGGTGTTCCACACCAACGAAGGCCATGCGGGCTTCCTGGGCCTGGAGCGCATCCGCCAGCTCGTGGTCGGGCAGGGCCTGTCCTACGCCGAGGCCATCGAGGCCGTCCGGGCCGGGTGCATCTTCACCACCCACACACCGGTGCCCGCGGGCATCGACCGCTTCCCGTTGCCGCTCATGGACAAGTACTTCGGGTCGTGGGCCGACGAGGTCGGGGTGAAGATCGACGACCTGGTGGCGCTGGGCCACCGCCCCGGTGACGAGCCCGACGAGCCGTTCAACATGGCGGTCATGGGCCTGCGGCTCGCCGGGCGGTCCAACGGCGTGGCCCAGCTCCACGGCGCGGTGTCGCGCGACATGTTCGGCGACCTGTGGCCCGACCTCGAGTCCGACGAGACGCCCATCGGGTCGATCACCAACGGCGTGCACGCCCACACGTGGGTGTCGCCCGAGATCGCCGACGTCCTGTCCCGCTACGTGCTGCCCGACTGGGACGAGGCCGGCGCCGACCTGTGGGCCCGCATCGCCGACGCCCCCGACGACGAGCTGTGGCGGGCCCGGGAGCAGGGCCGGGAGCGCCTCGTCACGTTCGTGCGCCGGCGGCTCAAGGAGGCGGCGGCCACCCGGGGGCTCACCGGGTCCGACGTGGCCTGGACCGACGAGGTCCTCGATCCCCGGGTGCTCACCATCGGGTTCGCCCGCCGGTTCGCCACCTACAAGCGGGCCACGCTGCTCCTGTCCCAGCCCGACCGGCTCCGCGAGCTCCTGCTGTCGCCCGACCGGCCCATCCAGCTCGTGTTCGCGGGCAAGGCCCACCCCGCCGACGAGCAGGGCAAGGAGATGATCCGGCAGATCGTGGCGTTCTCGTCCGATCCCGACGTCCGTCACCGCATCGTGTTCGTCGACGACTACGACATCTCGGTGGCCCGGGCGTTCTACCAGGGCGCCGACGTGTGGCTGAACAACCCGCGGCGGCCGCAGGAGGCCTGCGGCACGTCGGGCATGAAGGCGGCGCTCAACGGCGGGCTCAACCTGTCCATCCTCGACGGCTGGTGGCACGAGATGTTCGACGGCGACAACGGCTGGGCGATCAGCTCGGCCGAGGACGTCGAGGACCTCGACCGGCGCGACCGGCTCGAGGCGGGGGCGCTGTTCGACCTGCTGGAGCGGCAGGTCGTGCCGCTCTTCTACGAGCGCTACGGCGGTCCGGTGCCGCGCCGCTGGCTGAAGAAGGTGCGCAAGTCGCTGTCGTCGCTCGGCCCGCGGGTCACCGCCTCGCGCATGGTGGCCGACTACGTGACCGAGCTGTACGAGCCCACGGCGGCGCGGGCCGACGCGCTGTCGGCCGACGGGCTGGCCCGGGCACGGGCGCTGGCGGCGTGGAAGCAGCGGGTGCGCGACGCGTGGCACGGGGTGCACGTCGACCGGGTCGAGGGCGACGTGGCGTCGGCCGAGCTGGGCGGGTCCCGCACGGTGGAGGCCACGGTGGCGCTCGGGACGCTGTCGCCCGCGGACGTCGACGTCCAACTGGTGCACGGGCCCGTCGGCCAGGCCGACGAGCTGACCGAGCGGGACATCGTGTCGATGCGCCCGGACGGCGCCGCCGACGACGCCCACGCCCGCTACACGGGGTCGCTCCGCACCGAGCGAGCGGGCCGCTACGGGTTCACGGTCCGGATCGTGCCCCGACATCCCGACCTGGTGTCGGCGGCCGAGCTGGGCCTCGCAGCCTGGGCCTGACGGCAGGGGCGGCCTGGGCCGGACGGCGGGGCGGCCTGGGCCTGGGCTGCCGGCGCGCCCGCCCGGGCCTGACGGCGGGACGGCCTGGGCCTGACGGCGGGGTGGCCTGGGCCTGACCGCTGGGCGGCCTGGGCCAGGGCTGCCGGCGAGCCCGCCCCGGGCCTGACGGCGGGACGACCTGGGCCAGGGCTGCCGGCGAGCCCGCCCCGGGCCAGGGACTGCTGGCCCGGGGCACCCGTCGATCGGCTCGGGGCGCGGCGGCGGGCGCGATCTCGTCCGCGTCGTCGACCTGAGCGCAGGGGAGGAGGCCGGGCCGGACACGACGTCCGGCTGTCACCAAGACCCGGGTCGACGACGCACTCCCGATGACGGCGGGGCGGACGGACACACCATCGGGGGCGGAGCGCCGCGGCCCGCGACCGGCCCCCGCCCACGGTCCTGGGCACGGTGCAGTCTGCGCGGTGCGTGCGTGTGCGTCGCCTCGCGGCCCGTGCAGTGCAAGGCGCACCGTTCGATGCAGAGCGGCGAGCGCCGTTCCCGTACGTGCGGTGCCCTGCCCTGCGTGCGGAGCCGTGCCCTGCGTGCTGTGCCCTGCCCTGCGTGAGGAGCCATGAGGGTG
>DASSGC010000029.1:0-6995 GCA_035693765.1 Acidimicrobiales bacterium | reverse complement strand
GTCGCCCGGTTCGGCCTCTTCGCCGTCTCGCAGGGCCTGGCCGCCCTGGGCGTCGCCCTCGTCGGCCTGGCGGGGCTGGCGGTGCTGGCCCCGTGGACGACGCGGGCGCTGGCCTGGCTCGACGTGGCCACCGCCCGCTGGTTGCTGGGGCCCCGGCGGCACGACGCGCTGGGCGAGCAGGTCACCCGCCTGGAGACCAGCCGGGCCGCCGCGGTCGACAGCGCCGAGGCCGAACGCCGCCGCATCGAACGCGACCTCCACGACGGCGCCCAGCAGCGGCTGGTGGCCCTGGCCATGAACCTGGGCACGGCGCGCCAGCGCATCGACGAGGATCCCGAGGGCGGGGCCCGCCTGGTGGCCGACGCCCACGAGGAGGCCAAGGCGGCGCTCAAGGAGATCCGCGACCTGGTGCGGGGCATCCATCCCGTGATCCTCGAGGACCGCGGCCTCGACGCCGCCCTGTCGGCCGTGGTGGCGCGTTCGCCGGTGCCGGTCACGCTGCAGGTCGAGGTGGCCGAACGGCCCCCGCCCGCGGTCGAGAGCACGGCCTACTTCGTGGTGACCGAGGCGCTCACCAACGTGGCCCGCCACGCGCACGCCACGCGGGCGGCGGTGGCCATCGCCCGGGCCGGTGACCGGCTGGTGGTGGAGGTGCGCGACGACGGCGTGGGCGGCGCCGCCTTCGACGGCGGCACCGGGCTGCACGGCCTGCGCGACCGGGTGGCCGCCCTCGGCGGCACGCTGCGGCTGGTCAGCCCGCCCGGCGGGCCGACGACGGTGCTGGCCGACCTGCCGTGCGGGGCGGGCAGCACCGGAGGCGGCGCATGAGGATCGTCATCGCCGAGGACTCGGTGCTGCTGCGGGCCGGGCTGACCGGCCTCCTCGCCGACGCGGGTCACGAGGTGGTGGCCACGGTCGACAACGCCGACGACCTGCTGACCGTGGTCGAGCGCCACCGGCCCGACCTGGCCGTGGTCGACGTCCGCATGCCGCCGACGTTCACCGACGACGGGCTGCGGGCCGCGCTGCAGATCCGGGCGCGCTGGCCCGCCATCGGCATCCTCGTGCTGTCGCAGTACGTCGAGGAGACCTACGCCGGCGAGCTGCTGGCCGACGACACCAAGGGCCTCGGGTACCTGCTGAAGGACCGCATCGCCGACGTCGGCGAGTTCCTGGCGGGCGTGGACCGCGTGGGTGAGGGCGGGACGGTGCTCGACCCCGAGGTGGTGGCCCAGCTCCTGGCCCGCACCCGGCGCCGCGACCCGCTGGAACGCCTGTCGCGGCGCGAGCGCGAGGTGCTCGGGCTCATGGCCGAGGGCCTGACCAACGCGGCGATCGCCCGCACGCTGGTCGTGAGCGACGGCGCCGTCGAGAAGCACGTGAGCAACATCTTCACCAAGCTGGACCTGCCGCCCACCGAGCACGACCACCGGCGGGTGCTGGCCGTGCTGCGGTGGTTGGGGAGCTGAGCGCCATGGGACGGATCGTCGACGCCATCGACCGGGTCTGCCGCTGGGGGCAGCGCGTGCTGGAGGGCCGGGCGGTGCGCCGCCTGTGGCTGGTGGGCGCCAGCCTGGTGGCGGTGCCGATGCTCCTCGTCGGCTGCTACCAGGTGGTGACGCTGGTCGCCCAGGAGGAGCGGGTCGAGCGGCGCACGGTCGACGCGGCCGGGCTCACCGGCGTCGACGTCGAGGGCGCACCCGGCACCGTGCGGGTGATCGGCGTGGCCGGGGCGACCACCGTCGAGGTCCGGTCGCGGGTGCGGGACGGCCTGCGCGCCACGGGCTACCGGGTGTTCGTGCGGGGCGACCGGCTGGTGGTGCGGTCGTCGTGCCCCAACTTCGGCTCGTCGTGGTGCAACGTCAGCTCGACCATCGAGGTGCCGAGCGGCCTGGCGGTGTCGGTCCACGGCGACGGCCGCATCGAGGTGTCCGACGTGCAGGGCGGCGTCGACGCGTCCACCGACTCGAGCAGCATCGTCCTGTCCCGGGTCGGCGGCGCCGTCACGGCGACGTCCGACCAGGGCCGCATCGAGGGGTCGGACCTCACGGCCGACGCCGTCGTGGCCAGCGCCGACCAGGGCAGCATCCAACTCGCCTTCACCGTGTCGCCGCGCACGGTCGAGGCCGAGGCCGACCAGGGCTCGATCACCATCCTGCTGCCCGACCAGCCGGGGGTCTCGTACGCGACCTCGGTCGGGGCCGACCAGGGCTCGGCGTCCGCGCCCATCCGCCAGGACCCCGGAAGCGACCGCGCCATCGCGGCGCACGCCGACCAGGGCGACGTGACCGTCGCCTACGTCACCGGCTGATCACCGCCACCACGCGACGCACCCGGCGGTGCCGGCCTGTCGGGCCGCCGTGCGGCCGGGCCGCCGTGCCCGGGCCGCCGTGCCCGCGCCCGTGGGCCCACGGGACGGCCGGCCGTCGCCCGGCGCACGCGACGGCGGGCCGTCGCCAGGAGCGCGGCGCCAGCCCCCATGTCCCGGTGGGGCTACCCCTACCCGCGCGACGCCCGGTCGCTCCAATGACCTTGCGTGCCGCCGTCCGTACCGTCGAAGCCATGACTGCACACGACGTGATCACGACAGAGGCGGCTCAGTGGAGCACGTCGACGACACCCCCGGCGCTCCGGGTCGAGCAGGCCTCCAAGGTCTACGGCTCCGGCGTCGCCGCGGTGCGGGCGCTCGACGAGGTGAGCCTGGCCATCCCTGCCCGGCGCTTCACCGCGGTGATGGGCCCCTCCGGCTCCGGGAAGTCGACCCTGATGCACTGCATGGCCGGCCTCGACACCCTGACCTCCGGCCGGGCCTACGTCGGCGACGTCGACCTCGGCGCCCTGTCCGAGAAGGCGCTCACCCGCCTGCGGCGCGACCGCATCGGCTTCGTCTTCCAGGCCTTCAACCTGCTGCCGATGCTGTCGGCCGGCGAGAACATCACCCTGCCCCTCGACCTCGCCGGCAGGAAGGCCGAGCGGGGCTGGCTCGAGCGGATCGTCGGTACCGTCGGCCTCGGCGACCGGCTGAAGCACCGGCCCGCCGAGCTGTCCGGCGGCCAGCAGCAGCGGGTCGCGGTGGCCCGGGCGCTGGCCAGCCGGCCCGAGGTCGTCTTCGCCGACGAGCCCACGGGCAACCTCGACTCCCGCAGCGGCGGCGAGATCCTCGCCTTCATGCGGCAGGCCGTCGACGAGATGGGCCAGACCATCGTCATGGTCACCCACGACCCCGCGGCGGCCGCCCACGCGGACGCCGTCGTGTTCCTGGCCGACGGCCGGGTCGTCGACCACCTCGACGCCCCCACGGCAGACCGCGTGCTCGAGCGCATGCGCACCCTCGGGAGCTGACGCCATGTGGAGAACCACCCTCAAGTCCCTCGGCGCCCACAAGCGGCGCCTGCTCGCCACCTGCTCGGCCGTCGTGCTGGGCGTGGCCTTCCTCGCCGGCACGCTCGTGCTCGGCGACACCATGACCGCCGGGTTCAGCGACCTGTTCGCCGAGTCCAACGCCGGCACCGCCGCCGTCGTCCGCAGCGCCACCGAGGTGGGCGAGGGCGACTTCGCCGAGCGGGGCCTGGTCGATGCCGCCCTGGCCGACCGGATCGCCGGACTCGACGGCGTGGCCGCCGCGGCCCCGCTGATCGAGGGCAGCGGCCGCATCGTCGGCCGCGACGGCGACCCGCTCGGCGGCAACGGCCCGCCCACGGTCGCCGGCAACTGGATCGACGGCGCCATCAACCCCTACCGGCTGGCCGGCGGCCGGGCCCCCGAGGCGCCCGGCGAGGTGGTCATCGACAAGGCGTCGGCCGAGTCGGGCGACCTCTCGGTCGGCGACACGACCACGATCCGGCTGCCCGAGCCGGTCGAGGTGACCGTCGTGGGCATCGCCACCTTCGGCGACGCCGACAGCGCCGGGCCGGTGACCTACGCGGCCTTCACCACCGACTACGCCCGCCAGGTCCTCGTGCCCGACCCGGGCAAGGCGACCAGCATCCGGGTGGCGGCCGAGCCGGGCGTGAGCCAGGCCGCCGTGGTGTCCCGCATCGAGACGCTGCTGCCCGACGGGGTCGAGGCCCTGACCGGCGCGCAGCTCACCGCCGAGCAGGAGGACGACATCCAGGGCGACTTCCTCGGGTTCGTGGAGAACGCCCTGCTGCTGTTCGCCGGCGTGGCGCTGGTGGTGGCGACGTTCAGCATCTACAACACCTTCTCGATCCTCGTGGCCCAGCGCACCCGGGAGTCGGCGCTGCTGCGGGCCCTGGGCGCCTCGCGCGGCCAGGTGCTCCGGTCGATCACCGCGGAGGCGCTGCTCGTCGGTGTCGTGGCGTCGGCGGCCGGCCTGGTCGCCGGACTCGGCCTGGCGTCGGGGCTGATCGCCCTCATGGACGCCATCGGGTTCGGGCTGCCGACCGCGTCGCTGGTGCTGGGCACCGGCACCGTGATCACCGCCATGGTCGTGGGCGTCGTCGTCACGCTCGTGGCCAGCGTGGCCCCGGCGCTGCGGGCCTCCCGCATCGCCCCGCTCGCCGCCCTGCGCGAGGTCGCCGTCGACCGGTCGGCGACCTCGTGGCTGCGGGCCCTCGCAGGCGCCGTCATCACCGCCCTCGGCGTCGCCGGCGTCGTGGCCGGCACGCAGGGCGACGGCGACCTGTCGCTCACCGGGCTGGGCGCCCTGGGCACGCTGGTCGGCGTGGTCATGCTCGGGCCGGTGGTCGCCCGCCCGGCGGCCGGCCTGCTCGGGGCCCCGCAGGCCGCGGCCCGCGGGCTGTCGGGGACGCTGGCCCGGCGCAACGCCATGCGCAACCCGCGGCGCACCGCGGGCACGGCCTCGGCGCTGATGGTCGGCGTCGCGGTGGTGTCGCTGTTCACCGTGGTCGCCGCCTCGATCAAGGCGTCGATCGACGACACGGTCACCAGCCAGTTCGGCGGCGACCTGGTGCTGAGCGTCGACGACTTCTCGATGGCGGGCGTCAGCCCCGAGATGAGCGCCGCCGTCGCGGCGCTGCCCCAGGTCGACGCGGTCTCCGCCCTCGGCAACGCCCCGGTGCGGGTCGACGGCCAGGACCTGGCGTCCAGCACCTTCGAGCCCGCCACCTTCGAGCGGATGCTCGACGTCGAGGTCGTCGGCGGCTCGCTGCGCGACATCCGCGCCGACCAGGTGGCGGTGTCGGAGACCTTCGCCGACGACCAGGACCTGGCCCTCGGCGACGCCGTCCCCGTGGACTTCCCCGACGGTACGACCGCCGAGGCGACGGTCGGTGCCGTGTACGCGGAGGACGACCTGATGGGCCCGGTCATGCTGCCCGAGGCGGGGTACCTGCCGCACACGGCCAACCCCGCCGACTTCGTGGTGATGGTGACCGTGGCCGACGGGGTCGCGGTGTCCGACGCCGAGGCGGCCATCCAGAAGGTGTCCGACGCCTGGGGCGGGCCCGACGTGCAGACCGCCGACGAGTACGTCGACTCGGTCGCCGGCCAGGTCGACCAGGTGCTCAACGTGGTCTACCTGCTGCTGGTGCTGGCCATCGTCATCGCCCTCATGGGCATCGCCAACACCCTGTCGCTGTCGATCCACGAGCGGACCCGCGAGCTGGGCCTGCTGCGGGCGGTGGGGCAGAGCCGCCGCCAGCTCCGGTCGATGGTCCGGGGCGAGGCGCTCACGGTGGCGCTGTTCGGCACCGTGGGCGGCGTCGGGCTCGGCGTGTTCCTGGGCTGGGCCATGGTCGACGCGCTGGCCGACGAGGGCTTCACGGCCTTCACCGTGCCGTCCACCTCGCTGGCGGTGGTGCTGGTCCTCGGCGCCCTGGTGGGCATCACGGCCGCGGTCCGCCCGGCCCGCCGGGCCGCCCGGCTCGACGTGCTCGACGCCATCGCCACCGACTGACGGCGAACCTCCGCCACCGACCGACGTTCCGGCGAGGTCGGTGGTGCCGCCCGGGCCCGGCGTCCCCGCCTGGTCGCCGGGCCTCCCGGTGCCCCCCATCCCCTGGGGGGCACCGGCGCGCCCCGGGGGCTACCAGCTACCGCCGCCCCCGCCGCCGGCGCCGCCACCCACCGAGCCACCGCCGAACCCGCCGCCCCCACCGCCGCTGGAGCTGGGGGCGGTGGCCGTGGCGACGGTCGAGGCCATGAGGTACGGCGCCATGTAGGCGTAGTGCAGGCCGGCGTCCTGGGGAATGACGCTCGACGCCTGGACGGCGCGCGCCCACCGGTCGATCTCCCCCACGGCCACCGCCCATGCCGTGTACTCGCGGAGCACGCCCCGCTTGGCGGCCTCCTCGGCGTGGTAGGCCTCCGATTCGGCGAGGAAGCGCCGGAACGACTCGACCCGCAGCCACACGCCCGAGCCCGCCGGGGTGCGCACGTGCAGCTCCCAGGCGCCGAGCGCGGCGGCGAGGCCGGCGCCGAAGAGGACGGCGCCCGCGGCCGTGAGCGCGAGCCACGGGAGCCCGAACCGTCCGGCCAGCGCAGCCCCGCCGAGCGCGGCGACACCGCCGCCGATCGCCGCCAGGATGCCCAGCACGCGGGCCGCGACTCGGCGCCGGTCGGCCCGGCGGTCCCACAGGTCGCTGGTCCGCCGCCAGTCGTCGAGGTCGCTGCCGAGCTGCGACCAGGCGCGGCCGAAGTCCTTGTCGTAGCTGCCCAGCGTCAGCTCGCTGCGCCCGTCGAAGGCCGTGTCGAGGATCGGGGACTCCTCGGCGGTGCCGGGCCCGGTGCGGGTGATGCGCACCGCGTGGGGGTCGCTGTCGTCGAGGTCGATGGCGCCGTCGACGGCGGCCTGGATGAGCCAGGACACCTTGTGCTCGTTGCGCACCTGCTCGGTGAGGACGATGCCGCCATGGGGCGGCGTGACCCCGGCGGGCGGGGCGAACTCGGTGGTGGCCATCTGGGCCAGCTCGCCGGCGTCGAGCCGGATCTCGGGTCCTGCGGCGGCGGGCAGCGGCTCGGGGGGCACCCAGCGGGCGTCGTCGTCGATCGGCGCGGCGGCGGACGGCGGGGGT
>DASSGC010000028.1:0-4859 GCA_035693765.1 Acidimicrobiales bacterium | reverse complement strand
ACCCGAATACATGCAGTCATTAGATTAGCTGCTCCCACCACGAGCGTATGCTGGCGCCTCGTAGCTGTTGGCGGTGCACGTTCCGTGCCGACCTGGCTCGATCGCGCAGCCGAGTGCGAAGAACAACCCGCCCTCGCGCATTGTTGAACATGCACCAACTCATCAGCAAGTAGACCGTTGCATGATTGTCTGCAGAATATGCGATTGCCCACTGTCCATGCGGCGGCTCGGCCAGGAATATAGCCATCGAATCTGTCATGACATCGAACTCCGGGTGCGGATCGGCGGCTGGGCCGCTGAGCAACGCCTCCGGCGACGAGCCAACCCACGATGCTCGCCAAGAGTCCCGCGCCTCGGAGGGCTCGGTAGACCCGCCGCTGGTCACCCTGCTGCATGGCCGGTCGGCCGAGCTGTCGAGCTGGGGCTTCAGCCCCGAATCGCCACGCGTGGGCGGTGGCCCGCACCGGGCCCGCTCGGCCGATCAGACGTCGACGTAGACGAACCCGTACGCCTCGTCGCGGTGGGGGATGCCGGTGTCGGCCAGCGCCGGGGCCCAGTCGCCGGTGACCTCGGGGTTGCTGTCCTCCATGCCGTGGTCGGCGACCAGGAAGAACGCCGTGCGGTCCCACGCCCGGGAGCGCTCGACGGCGCCGAGGATCTGCCCCAGGCGGGCGTCGCTGTCGTGGACGCTGGCCCGGGCGATCTCCGCGTAGGGCCCGCTGTGGTGGAAGGCGGCGTCGGTGAGCGTGAAGTTCACGAAGCAGTAGCGGGGCAGCGGCGCCCCGCCGTCCAGCTCGTCCAGTGCCTGGGCCATGGCGGTGTGGTCGATGCGGGACGACACCTCGTACGACTTCTCCGGCCGCACGAACCGCTCGGTGGCGAACGGCAGCTCGTCGGCCCGGGGTGGGCGGGCCAGCGCGCCGCCGGTCCGGAGCACCTCGAACGTCGAGTAGTCGGCGCCGACGTCGCACGGCTCGTTGATCGACACGGTGCGGGAGCCGGGGAAGGCCCGGTGCACGGCCTGGTGGAGGGTCTCGACACCGGCGGTGAGGGTCTGCATCGACCACGGCCAGGTGGCCGGCGAGTTGGTCACCACCTGCCGGGCGCCCGCCCGGTCGTACCAGGCGTTGTGGAGGATGCCGTGGTGGCCCGGGTGGGCGGAGGTCTGGATGGTGGTGTGGTTGGCCAGGGTCACCGACGGCAGGCTGGCCATGGCACCGTGGCCGAGGGCGCAGCCCATGTCGAGGAGCCGGGCCAGGTGGGGGACCTCGCCGGCGGCGAGCATGTCGTAGAGCACGTTGGCGTTGGTGCCGTCCCACAGGAACCCGATCACGTGGTCGGGCGGCGGCCGGTCGGGGTCGAGCAGCTCGGTGAGCACCCGGCCGTCCTGGTGGGCGAGCAGCGCGTCGGATCGGGGCTCGCCGGTCGGCCCGACGCCGGCGGCGGGATCGGCGCCCAGCAGGGCGAGCACCGTCGGGGCCACGTCCACCAGCCGGCCGGCCTGCGGGAGCAGGCCGGCCCGCCGGACGCCGGCCCCGGCCAGCACGAACGGGGCCCGCACCTGCACCACGCCGAGCGAGCCGTGCTCGCCCCGCTCGCCGCCCTGGTCCTCCCAGTTGTGGGCGGGCGTGTGGAGGCACAGGACGTCGGGGGCGGCGGGGTGGTCGAACAGCTGGGCGATCTGCTCGTGGGCGTGCGGGTACGACTGCTCGGTGCGTGTCGGCCAGCGGTGCGCCAGCTCGTCGGCCAGCGGGGCGAACCGGTCGGTGGCCCTGTCGCCGAGCGGGTTCCGGCCCTCGACGGCCGTGTCGACGAACCGCCACTCGCCGTCGCCGCCCGGCTCGCGCCGGAAGGTCACCCGGCCGTCGACGGCGCGGACGTCGTAGCCGCCGTCGACGGTGGTCACCACCAGGTCGACGATCGGTTCGAGCGCGGGATCGAGCAGGGCGTCGGCGGCCCGCCGCACCCGCTCCGGGTCCGGCGCGAGGTACCCGGGCGGGCGGGGGGCGAGGTGCATGACGGCACGCTAACGGAGGTCCGTGACCGCCGGCTGTCCGCCGGGCGAACGGTCGGCGACCGCGCCGTGGGCCTGCGGTCGGGCCTGCGGTCAGGCCGCGGGTGGGGTGTCGAGGCTGGTCCAGTTGGACTGCGCGTAGCGGGCGCCCGCCGGGGTGAGGCCGCCGAGGCGGTCGAGGTCGTCCGGCGTGAGGGTCACGCCCAGGGCGCCGACGTTGTCCTCGAGGTAGGTCCGGCGCTTGGTGCCGGGGATCGGCACCACGTCGTCGCCCTGGGCCGCGAGCCAGGCCAGCGCCACCTGGCCGGGCGTGGCGCCCCTGGCCTCGGCGACCTTCCGCACCACGGCGACCAGCGAGAGGTTGTGGTCGAGGTTGCCGCCCTGGAAGCGGGGCAGCGTGCGGCGGAAGTCGTCGCTCTGGAGCTGGTCGAGGCTGGCGACCGCGCCCGTGAGCAGGCCGCGCCCCAGCGGGCTGTAGGGCACGAGGCCGATGCCCAGCGCGCGGCAGAGCGGCACGATCTCGTCCTCGATGTCCCGGGAGAAGATCGACCACTCGCTCTGGAGGGCGGCGATCGGGTGGACGGCGGCGGCCCGGCGGACGGTGTCGGCCGACGCCTCGGACAGCCCGAGGTGGCGGACCTTGCCGGCCGCGACCAGCTCGGCCATGGCGCCGACGGTCTCCTCGATGGGGACGGTGACGTCCGGCCGGTGCTGGTAGTACAGGTCGATGTGGTCGGTCCCCAGGCGGCCGAGGGAGGCGTCGCACGCCTGCCGGACGTAGGCGGCGTCGCCGCGGACGCCCCGCCCGCCGGGGGCCTCGGGGTCGAGGTGGATGCCGAACTTGGTGGCGATGACGACGTCGTCGCGCCGGGCGGCGAGGGCCTTGCCGACCAGCTCCTCGTTGTCGCCGAAGCCGTACATGTCGGCGGTGTCGAAGAAGGTGATGCCCAGGTCGAGGGCCCGGGCGATCGTGGCCTCGGACTCGGCCCGGTCGGGCGTGCCGTAGGCGAAGCTCATGCCCATGCAGCCGAGGCCCTGGGCCGAGACGGTGAGACCGGTGTGCCCGAGGGCGCGGGAGGGGAGGGTCATCGTGTGTCCTTCCGGTTGTCGATCGGTGGGCGCGGCGCGGGAGGGGGCGGCCCGTCAGGGGGCGCAGGCACCGCCGTAGACGGCGATCTTGTACTCGACGACGTCGAGGGCCGTCCCCAGCTCGGCGATGCGGCGCTTGACCCGGTCGCGGTGGGCTTCGAGCAGGGCGAGGCGCCGGTCCTCGTTGCCCGGGCCCTCGGCCACCATGGCGAAGTAGGCCTCGATGTCGCGGATGGGCATCTCGGTCATGCGGAGCCGGGTGATGAACACCACCCGGGCCAGCTCGGCGTCGGTGTAGACACGCCGGCCGGCCTCGTCGCGGGGCACGTCGAGCAGGCCGATCCGCTCGTAGTAGCGCAGCGTGTGGGCGGTGACGCCGGTCTTCACGGCCACCTCGGCGATGCTCAGGGCGACCGTCGGGGCGTCGAGGAGGGGTGTCGTGCTCACGGGACGACCGTACGGGTTCGAGCGCGCTCCAAGTCAAGGAGTTCGGTGCCTGCCTTGCCAGATTCCCTATACCCCTATAGGGTATGTGCATGACGATGACCGACCACCACGACCACCGGCACGACGACCGCCACGAGGCACACGGCGATCACGGCGGTCACGGCGGTCACGAGGGACACGACAAGCACGCCGGGCACGACCCGGAGATGTTCCGCCGCCGCTTCTGGCTGAGCCTGCTCCTCACCGTCCCCCTGGTCGTGACCAGCGAGATGGTCATGGACTGGTTCGGCTACTCGCTCGACGTCCCCGGCATCGACGTCATCGCCCCGGTCCTCGGGTCGCTCGTCTTCTGGTGGGGCGGCTGGCCCTTCCTCGCCGGCGGCGTCGCCGAGGTCAGGTCGCGCCAGCCCGGGATGATGCTGCTCATCAGCATGGCGATCACGGTCGCCTACGTGGCCTCGCTGGCCACCAGCCTCGACTGGTTCGACCTCGAGTTCTGGTGGGAGCTGGCCGCGCTGGTCACCATCATGCTGCTGGGGCACTGGCAGGAGATGAAGGCCATCGGCCAGGCCCAGGGCGCGCTGGCGGCCCTCGCCGAGCTGCTGCCCGACGACGCCGAGCGCGTCGACGCGGCCGGCGGGGTGACCACCGTCGCCCTCGCCGACCTGGCGCCCGGCGACGTCGTGCTGGTCCGGTCCGGTGCCCGGGTACCGGCCGACGGCACGATCGTCGACGGCGAGGCCGAGCTGGACGAGTCGATGATCACCGGCGAGTCGCGGCCCGTGCCCCGGGGCGTGGGCGCCCGGGTGGTGGCCGGGACCGTCTCCACCGACTCGGCCCTCCGGGTGCGGGTCGAGGCCGTCGGCGACGACACCGCCCTCGCCGGCATCCAGCGGCTCGTGGCCGAGGCGCAGGCCAGCAGCAGCCGGGCCCAGGTGCTGGCCGACCGGTTCGCCGCCCTGCTGTTCTACGTCGCCACCGCTGCCGGGCTGGTCACCTTCGCCGCCTGGGCGGGGCTCGGCAACGTCGACGACGCCGTCGTCCGCACCGTGACCGTGCTGGTCATCGCCTGCCCCCACGCCCTCGGCCTGGCCATCCCTCTGGTGATCTCGCTGTCGACCGCGGTCTCGGCCCGGGCCGGCATCCTGGTCAAGGACCGCCTGGCCCTCGAGCGCATGCGCACCATCGACGCCGTGCTGTTCGACAAGACCGGCACGCTGACCCGCGGCGCCCACGTCGTCACCGGGGTGGCGGCCGCCGGCAGCCTGGACGACGGCGAGGTGCTGCGCCTGGCCGGCGGCGTGGAGTC
>DASSGC010000027.1:0-4602 GCA_035693765.1 Acidimicrobiales bacterium | reverse complement strand
CACCGCCCGCTGCTCGACCCCGGTGATGCCCGACGGCACGCAGATGACCATGCGGGGCTTGCCCCAACGTCGGTTGTGCGCCTTGCGGATGAAGTAGCTGAGCATCTTCTCGCAGATCTCGAAGTCTGCGATGACGCCGTCCTTCAGCGGGCGGATCGCCTCGATGTGGCTCGGGGTGCGCCCGATCATGCGCTTGGCCTCGACGCCCACGGCGACCGGCCGGCCGTCCCGCACGTTGACCGCGATGACCGAGGGCTCGTTGAGGACGATCCCCTTGCCGCGCACGTAGATGACGGTGTTGGCCGTGCCGAGGTCGACGGCCATGTCCCGACCCGTCAGGGAGGAGAAGAAGTTGTCGGGCATGCGATGGCGTCCTCCGCCGGTCGTGTGGAGGGCTTGGCGTAGGTTAACGAAAGCCCGGCACCCCCCGCGCGACCCCCCGGCCCCGTTCTCAGCCGACCATCAGCTCGCCCGACATGCCCTCGGCGGCGTGTGGCGGGCCCGTCCCCTCGACGCCCGCCTGGGTGGTGCCGCCGGGGACGAAGCAGGCGTAGACCCAGCGCCCGGGGGTCAGCTCCACGACCGATGCGCCCACCTCCCCGGGCGGGGCGTAGACGCCGAGGCCGAAGCTGGTCGGGTCGATGAGCGCGGTGGCCGCCTCGTCGGGCAGGGCCAGGAAGTCGGCGAGCGGCAACGTCGCCTCCGGCAGCAGCTTGACCAGGGCCATCTCGTGGTATTCGCCGGCCTTGCTCTCGTTGTGGAGGATCACCACCGTCCGGCCCGGGCCGACCTGGGCCGGAACGCCCTCGAAGGCGTGGTCGACGGCGGTGACATCGAGCTGCGGGTAGCCGCAGGCGGCCGCGACGTACGGGTACACCTCGCCCTGGGCGGCGGCGTAGGCCGGGTCGTCGAAGCCGGAGTCGTCGCCGGCCGCCGAGGCCTCGACGGCCGTGAGCAGGCGTTCCACCTCCGGCGCGATCTGATCGGGCACGGCACCCCGGACGGTCGCGACGGTCGGCGTGAGGGTGTCGGTGACGAAGGCCGGGAAGACCGCCGGATCGTCGGGGGCCTGGGCCACCGCCGCGTCGAGGGCGGCCATCCCGTCGCAGAACGCGGGCACGGCGGTGGGTACGGGGTCGGTCGTGGCCGGGGAGTCGACCAGGTCGGGGGCGGCGGGCTCGTCGTCGCCGTCGAACACCCCGAGCCCGTAGGCCACCAACCCGGCGACCGCGGCCACCACCAGCACCACCACCGCCGCTATCCCCACTCGCTGTCGCACGTCGTCCGCCTCGTCGCCGTCTGCCCGCCGTCTGCCCGCCGTCCACGCCACCGCCTGGCGCCGACCCACCACACTGCCTCATCCGAGCGCCGCCCGCCGCTCCCCGGTGCCGGGGCCGCGCCGGCCGGCGCCGCGACCGGTCAGCCGAGACCGGGGAACCAGAGCGCGATCTCGCGGGCCGCCGACTCGTGCCCGTCGCTGGCGTGCACCAGGTTCTCGGTGGTGACGGTGGCGAGGTCGCCGCGGATGGTGCCCGGCTCGGCGTCCTCGACCCTGGTCGCCCCCACCAGCTTGCGCACCAGCAGGTAGGCGTTCTCGTCCGGTCCCTCGACCACCATGGCGAACACCGGGGAGCGGGTCACGAAGTCGACCAGCTCGCCGTAGAAGGGCTTGTCGCGGTGCTCGTCGTAGTGCTTCTCGGCCAGCTCGCGATCGACCGTGCGCAGGTCGGCGGCCACCAGCGTGAGCCCCTTGCGCTCGATCCGGCCGACCACCTCGCCGATCAGGCCGCGTTCGACGGCGTCGGGCTTGCACATGACGAAGGTGCGGTTCTTCACAGTCGGCCGAGGGTAGGGGGAGACCGTCGGTGCGGGGAAATCCCGCCCGGCTGCGGTCACCGGCTGACGATCCACCGGGCGACACGGCGCACGGCCTCGGCGAGCCCGAGCGGGCACTGCTCGGACCCGTCGTGGCGGTGGCGGCCGTTCTCGACGGGTCGCCGGCACTGGCTGCACACCTTCGGGATGTCGGCGTGCCAGCCGAAGTCGAACTGGTCGTCCCATCCCACGGGAAATCCCACGGGATGGGACCGTAGCGCTAAGCACGATAAGCATGCTACGCAAACGTAACGCAGTACGCGATATTCGACCACGCAGCGTCGACAGCGGTACAACCGACCCGTGGCGCGGATCAATCAGGAGCTCCCCGACGACCTGCACCAGCGGCTACGCGTGGCGGTGGCGCAGAAGGGCGTCAAGCAGCACGAGTTCGTCACCGAGGCGATCCGCGCCGCGGTGGAGGCGCACGAGGCGGCCGAGGCCAGGAGGCAGCGTTCCGCAGGACGCTGATCGGGAACCCGGTGCCTCGGGCGCCCCGCCCCGCTCAGGACGCGAGCGGAGAGGTCACGCTGGCGCGGGTCACCGTGCTGCGTTGCCGGCGGCCGAGCTGCCGGGCAGGTGCTCCCATGCCAAATCCCCACGCGTAGGCCGTGGCGAGCGCCCCATCCGCTCGGCCGCTCAGCGCAGCAGGCCGAGGCGGCGGCAGGCAGTGCGGGCGGCGCCGACCATGTTGAGCGAGCCGGTCACCAGCACCATGTCGCCCTCGCCCGCCGCCTCGGCGTCGCGCCAGGCCACCGCGACCGCCTTCTCGACGTCCGGCACGGCCTCGGCGGCCACCCCCCGGGCCTCGGCTGCGGCGGCGATGTCGGAGGCCGGGACGCCCCGCGGCGACGGTGCCGTGGTGGCCACGACGTGATCGCCGGGCCGCACGCCGAAGGCGTCGAGCATCTCGTCGACGTCACGCCCGGCGAGCGGGCCGAGCACCCAGCGGCGGGTGCCGGGCACGTCGAACTCGTCGGCCACCGTCCGCGCCACCGCCCGCGCGCCGTCGGGGTTGTGGGCGCCGTCCAGCACCAGCAGCGGCGCCCGGTGCAGCACCTCGAAGCGCCCCGGCAGGCGCAGCCCGGCGAACGCCTCGGCCACCACCTCCGGCGCCAGCGCCCGGCCGAAGAACGCCTCGACCGCGGCGAGCGCCACCGCCGCGTTGTCGGCCTGGTGGGCCCCGTGGACGGGGAGGAAGACATCCTCCTGCACGCCGAACGGCGTCCGCAGGTCGACCACGTGACCGCCGAGGGCCAGGCGGTCGGTCACCACGCCGAAGTCGTCGTCACGCAGCCACAGCGCCGCCGGGTCCTCGCCGGTGAACGCCGACCGCAGCTCGGGCGACGTCTCGCCCAGCACCAGGTGGCTGCCGGGCTTCACGATGCCGGCCTTCTCGGTCGCGACCCGCAGCCGCCAGTCGCCCACCCCGTCGGTGTGGTCCTTGCCCACGTTGGTGACCACCGCCACCTGCCCGTCGGCCACGTTGGTGGCGTCGTACCGGCCGAGCAGGCCCACCTCGACCACCGCCACGTCGACGGCCACCTCGCTGAACCAGGCGAAGGCCGCCGCCGTCAACAGCTCGAAGTACGACGGCGTGCCGGAGAAGAACCGCTGGTCCTCGAGCGAGGCCAGCTCGCCCAGCACGTCCGCCAGCTCGCCGGGGCCGATCGGTTCGAGGTTGCGGGCGATCCGCTCGGTGACATGCTCCAGGTGGGGGCTGGTGTACGTGCCCACCGAGAGCTGGTGCGCACCGAGCAGCGCCGCCGCCATGCGCACGGTCGAGCCCTTGCCGTTGGTGCCGGTGACGTGGATGACCGGGTAGTCACGCTGGGGTTCGCCCAGCACGTCGACGAGGCTGCGGATGCGGTCGAGCGACAGCCCGGCGAGGTGGCCCGCCGAGATGGCGGCGGTCTTCTCCCGGTCGATGTGCGCGTCGAGGTAGGCCTCGGCGGCGGCGAAGTTCAGGACGCCGCCCGACGGGGACGCTGCTGGCGCGGCGAGTCGGTGCGGGGCACGAGCGTCGGGTTGACCCGGTCGAGCACCACCCCGCGGTCGATCACGCACTGCCCGACGTCGCTGCGACTCGGCAGCTCGTACATGAGGTTGAGCAGCACCTCTTCGAGGATGGCCCGCAGGCCGCGGGCACCGGTACCCCGCAGCAGCGCCTGGTCGGCGATCGCCTCCAGGGCGTCGTCGGTGAACTCCAGCTCGACGTCCTCGAACTCGAAGATCTTGCGGTACTGCTTGAGGAGCGCGTTCTTCGGCTCGTTCAGGATGCGGATGAGGGCCTCGTGGTCGAGGCTCGACACCGCACCGATGACCGGGAGGCGCCCGACGAACTCGGGGATGAGACCGAACTTCAGCAGGTCCTCGGGCTGCACCTGCTCCAGGAGCTGGCCCAGGTCCTTCTCGTTGTACCGGGCGACCTCGGCGGTGAAGCCGACGCCGTTGCGGCCGATGCGGCTCTCGATGATCTTCTCGAGGCCGGCGAAGGCACCACCGCAGATGAACAGGATGTTGGTCGTGTCGATCTGGATGAACTCCTGGTGGGGGTGCTTGCGGCCCCCCTGCGGCGGCACCGACGCGGTGGTGCCCTCCAGGATCTTGAGCAGGGCCTGCTGCACGCCCTCGCCCGACACGTCACGGGTGATCGACGGGTTCTCGCTCTTGCGGGCGATCTTGTCGATCTCGTCGATGTAGATGATGCCCGTCTCGGCCTTCTTG
>DASSGC010000026.1:0-5024 GCA_035693765.1 Acidimicrobiales bacterium | reverse complement strand
AGAGGCGATCGCAGCCGGGCGCACGACCGGATCGAACCAGCGCTCCTTCGAGCTCCCCGTCTCATAGCTTCGCGCCGGTCCGGCCATGCCACCGATGACCGTGCCCATCCAGTTGTCCCACGTGTGCAGCACCCGGTGCTGCCACACCGAGTCACCCGCCGAGACCCACTCGACGCGGCTCTCACCGGTGGCAACCGTGCGCTGCGCGTCGTTCCACGCGTAGGTCATCCATGGACGCCAGCCGAAACGCTGCTCGCGGGCGTAGGGCCGCCCACCGCTCTCGACGTAGGTGGTGGTGACGAGGTGACTGTTGGCCTCGGTCACGCGGTGGACGATCCCGTCGGGGATCGCGCCGGTCGAGACCTGCATGACGTCGTAGAGGTAGGGGCTGGTGCGGCTCGCCTCGAGGATCACCTGCTGCTTGCCCGGCAGCTGCGCGTGCCGGATCAGCGCCGCCCCGCCTTCGGCGGTGGTGACCATCGCCGGAATCGGGCCCGGGTCGAAGCCCGGGTCGAACACCGTGAAGATGCTGTTCATCGTTGGCCGGATCAGGATGATCGCCCGCGCGCCCGCAGCTGCAGCCGCCTGCACCTGTGCGTCCTCGGCGCCCTGGTCGGGGGCATCCACCACGACCACCTTGCCGCTCACCCCCTCCAGTTCCGATCCGGGAGCAACGAGCTCGAGGCGCAGCGCTCTGTCGAGCACTGCTGAATCCATGAGCAGGCCGGCCTGGGGCCTGAGCTCGGTGCCCGGCACGGTGATCAGTGCGGATGGACGCACGAGCTGCCAGCGGGAGGAGAACTCGAACTCACCCTCACGGACGGGTTCGGTCGGGGCCACCCAGGGCATCGTCCGCTCGAACGACATGACGCCGTGCTGGATGTCGCGGCCGTTGGTGAGGAGGCGGTGGGCATACCAGCTGAGCACGCCCTGCTGCTCGGCCCGTTCCGGGGTCCGGATCTCGATCGGGCGCGTCGTTCGCGCGTCGAGCACGACCTCGACATCGGACGTCACCTGCAGGTCGGGCAGAATCACCGTGCCGGTTCGCTCTGCCTGAGCGTTACTGAGGTCCTCGATGATGCCCTGCACGACGTAGTCGCCCTCTTCGACCTCGAGGGTGGCTATCTCGCCCGGGTCGAGGTGCCCGAGGTACTCGGTGCCGGGCCGGTCGCCGATCAGCGAGAGGGAGGGCACGGATGTATCGCCGCCGTCGAAGCCCACCGCACGGATGGTCACGGTGTGCCGGGGACCTCTCTTCACCGCACCGATGGCGCTGCGCACGAGCACGTCGCCCTGCGCCGTCGCGATGAGTGCGCCGCTCCACCGGCCCTGGTCGAGCGCGGACCGGTCGATCTCCACGTGGACCTCGGCGGAGCCGTGCGCGGGAACGATGACCTGCTCGGGCGCGCTGAAGGCGCGAGAACTGGATCCCGGGTCGTCGAGGTTCGCGGCCTCGATCGCGAGATCGAGGGTGACGGGCTCATCGCCATCGTTGCGGTAGGTGACGGTGCGCTCACGCACCGCGTCGTCCACCCCGTCGCCCTGGAGTGCGAAGTCCGCGATTCCCGTGGCGGTCACCTGCTGTCTGACCGCACGGGCGACGTCGACCCGGCCGGCACCCTGCTCGTAGACCCCGAGGTCGGGGTTGGTCCGCGAGGTACTGACCAGGGCGTCCTTGAGCCGCTCCCCCGTCCAGTCGGGGTGCTGCTGGGCGAGGAGGACGGCGGCACCCGCCACGTGCGGGGTCGCCATCGATGTGCCGGAGGCCGCCGTGTAGAGCGCGTCGAGCGGAGAGCCCATCACCGTACCGGTGGCCCGTGCTGCCACGATTCCCACCCCCGGCGCGCTGATCTCGGGCTTCAGCCCGCCGTCGCCGGTGCGCGGCCCGCGGCTGGAGAACTCCGCCAGCGACTCGTCCCGGTCGACCGCGGCGACCGACAGGGCGGCGGGTGCCGTGCTCGGGGTGGCGACCGCTTCGTCGGTGCCGTCGTTGCCTGCGGCCACGACGAAGAGGGCTCCGGTCTGCTCGGAGAGCGCATCCAGGGAGAGGCTGAGCGGGTCAGTCCCGTCGGAAGGGCCGCCCCCGAGGCTCATGTTGACCACCGCGGCACGCTCCGCGGCCCACTCCATGCCGGCGATGATCCAGGAGTCGAAGCCGTACCCGTCGTCGCTGAGCACCTTGCCGATGATCAGGTCGGCGTCGGGCGCGACGCCGGGACGGGCACCTTCAGCGCCCGCTCCGGTGCCGGCGATGGTGGCCGCGACGTGGGTGCCGTGGCCGAAGAGGTCGGCGGTGCCGGTCGCACTGTCGGTGAAGTCGACCGCCTCCTCGACCTGCCCCACGAGGTCGGGGTGCGACCCGTCGACGCCGGTGTCGAGCACCGCCACCCGGATGCCGGTGCCGCGGTAGCCGGCCTCCCACGCGTCGGGCGCACCGATCTGTCGAACGCTCTGGTCCAGCGAGACCGAGGCCCGACCGTCGAGCCACACCCGTTCGATGCCGCCGGCCATCAGTGCGGAGCTGCCATTCGCCGGCGTTTCTGCCACCGCGCCACCCGTGATCGCCTCCCACACCTGCCCGAGATCGCCGACCTCGGCCGAGAGCGCCGCCCCGTCGATGCTCGGCAGGGCCCGGGTCTGCTCGGCACCCGCAACGGCCATCGTCTCCGCCCGCATGCCCGGTGACCAGGAGACGATGAGCGGCAGCGCCTCGAGATCGGCGTATCCCTCCTCGATCAGGGTGCTGACCTCGAAGAGGCTGTCGTCGATGGCCCCGGAGGCGACGAACGGGACGGCGTCGCTCGGCAGCACCTGCAGCACGCCGTCGACCTCGATGGTCTGGAAGGTGACCTGCTCCCGGCCCGGACCCGGAGTGATCGTGGCTGCGCGCCGCCCATCAGCGGACTGGGCCACCTCGACCCGGTCTCCGGTGAGCAACGTGATGCCGCTCGCCTCTCCGAACGCAGCGACCGCTGCCGTGTGGTCGGGCGGCTCCGCCGCGGCGCCGACTGGGACGGTGAGGCCGACGACCACAGCGGTGACGGCGGCGAGAACGGCACGGGCTCGGGCGCGGTGAGGGGGACGCATTGGTGAAGTCTGGCGCGCCGACGGCCGGTGCGGCGCTCGGCGGGATGCCCAGAGTGCGACATGGCGCAACCGCGTCATCGATAGGCGAGCGCGGGAATGCGACACCGGCTATTAGCGTTAGCGTTGAGGCTAGCATTACTAGCCTCAACGCCGAACGGCAGGAGACCACCGCCATGAACACCACCATCACGACCACGATCGACATCGCCGCTGACCCGGCTACCGTCTGGACCGTGCTCACCGACTTCGCGTCCTACTCGGAGTGGAACCCGTTCATGAGCCGGGTCGAGGGCACTCCTGAGGTCGGCAGCAGGCTCGTCATCCGCCTCTCCCCCGCGGGCGGCCGCGGCATGACGTTCAAGCCGACGGTCCTCACCGCCACCCCTGGCCGCGAGCTGCGCTGGCTCGGCAAGCTCGGCTTCGGCGGCCTGTTCGACGGCGAGCACTTCTTCGTCTTGGACCGCGATCCCGAGGGCGGCACCCGGATGACGCACGGCGAGAAGTTCACCGGCATCCTCGTCGGCCTGATGGGAGGTGCTTCGAGGAATGCCGGCGATGGCTTCGACGCATTCAATCACGCACTCAAGCACCGGGCGGAAACGGTCGTCTCGAGATGAACCCGCCGAGCGAGGTTCGCCATGATGGACGCCTACCCGAACGTGGGTACCGCGCAGAGGGAAGGTATGGGTCATCCATCCTGTTGCCCTCGATGAGCCGACCGTCGTCGGCACTGATCGAAGGGACTCCCATGACCATCCTCGTCACCGCCGCCTCCGGACACCTCGGCCGCCTCGTCGTCGAGGCGCTGCTCGAGCGCGGCGCCGCCCCCGCCGACGTGGTCGCCGCCGCGCGTGACACCGCCAAGATCGCGGACCTCGCCGCCCGCGGCATCCGCACGGTCGAACTCGACTACGCCCGCCCGGAGACCATCGCGCCGGCACTCGAGGACGTCGACGCGATGCTGCTCGTCTCGGGCACCGAATACGGCGAGCGCGTCACCCAGCACCGCAACGTGATCGAGGCGGCGAAGGCGGCCGGCGTCGGCAAGCTCGTCTTCACGAGCGCGCCGAAGGCCGACACGAGCGAGCTCGTGCTGATCCCCGACTACCGCGCCACCGAGCAGATCATCGCCGACGTCGCGGTCCCTGCTGTGATCCTCCGCAACAGCGGGTACACCGAGAACTACGCACAGGATGTCGCGGGCGCCGCGTCCAGCGGCGTGATCGCCGCCGCCACCGGTGCGGGTCGGGTCGCATCCGCACCGCGCAGCGACTACGCCGAGGCCGCCGCGGTCGTGCTGCTCGAGGACGGTCACCTCGGCGAGGTCTACGAGCTCGGTGGGGACGCACCGTGGACGTTCGCAGAGCTCGCGGACGCGGCATCCGTCGCCCTCGACCGCAACGTCGCGTTCGTCGACCAGACACCGGAGGAGCGCGTCGCGTCCCTTGTCGCGGCAGGCCTCGACGAGGGCACGGCGGGCTTCGTCGCGGCCATCGACGAGGGCATCGCGCGCGGCGACCTCGCCGCCTCGGACGGCACCCTGTCGCGCCTCATCGGCCGGCCGACCACCCCCCTGGCCGACGCCCTCGCGGACCTCGTCGGCGCCCGGCGCGCCGCCGCCTGACCCCCTTCGGCGAACCCGCGCCCTTCCCGAGGGATCGTCAAGACCCCTCGGGACCCTTCCCCTCGTCCGCGCGCGAAGGAGGGCATCGACCTCGGCTTCAGTCGGGTGCGGCCCGGCGCACCGAGGGAAGCCTCGAGCGGCAGGTCGAACACTCGATGGTAGACCCTTGGCGCAGGCCTCGCCAGACGTTGAGGCGGTTTGCCCTCGGGCCTAGGATCGTGGCGTCTGACGACCGTCAGGCGTCACACCATGACACGGAACCGGAGAACGACGATGCAACGACGCGCGTCACTCATCACGGCCGCGGTCTGCG
>DASSGC010000025.1:0-11562 GCA_035693765.1 Acidimicrobiales bacterium | reverse complement strand
GCGACGGCGGGGACCTGGCTGTGGAGCGCCGCCGCGACGACAGGCATCCCGTCGACCGACTCGGCCTCGGCCAGCGCCTCCAGGTGCTCCTCGGTGCTGCCGACGTCGGTCTGGAGGCTCGTGTAGCGGCCCTTGATGATGTGCCCCGGGCCCCGCTCGTTCCACTCGGTCCGGGCCAGGTTCCAGTGCACGACGTGCCAGCCCCCCGTCCCGAGGCCCAGCTCCACCGCGGTGGTGTTGACCACGACGGGATCGCCGACGTCGACCCGGCCGGTGAGCTGCGTCAGCACGTACGCGCGCTCGGGACCGTCGCCGAGGTCGACCTCCGTGCGCTGGAGGCCGGCGCGCTCCTCGAGCAGGCGGACGACCTCCCCGGTCCGGAACGACGGCATCGAACGCGCGGCGGCTCGGGCGTCAGAGCGACGCGATGAGGCGCTCGACCCGTTCGTCGCGCGACTTGAACGGGTCCTTGCACAGCACGGTGCGCTGGGCCTGGTCGTTGAGCTTCAGGTGCACCCAGTCGACCGTGTAGTCGCGCTTGCGCTCCTTGGCCCGGCGGATGAACTCGCCCCGCAGGCGGGCCCGGGTGGTCTGGGGCGGGGTCTCGACGGCCTCGTCGATGGCCTCCTCGGTGGTCACCCGCTCGACCATGTCGCGCTGCTGCAGCCGGTAGAACAGCCCCCGCTCCCGGTTGACGTCGTGGTACTGGAGGTCGATCAACGCCACCTTGGGGTGGCTGAGTGGCAGATCGTGCTTCTCGGTGTACGCCTCGATGAGCTTGTGCTTGATGACCCAGTCGCACTCGCGGTCGAGCTTGAACGGGTCGGACTCCAGCGTCGTGAGGCAGTACTCCCACATCGCCAGCGCCCGCTCCTCCAGCGGGGAGAGGCCCTTGGTCTCGGCGTAGCGCTTGGCCCGGTTGAGGTACTCGGTCTGGATGTCGAGCGCGGACGCCTCCCGGCCGTTGGCCAGCCGCACCGTCCGCTTGCAGGTCAGGTCGTGGCTGATCTCACGGATGGCGCGGATCGGGTTCTCCAGCGTCATGTCCCGCAGGACGAAGGACGGGTCCTCCAGCATCCGCAGCAGGATCGAGGTCGCCCCCACCTTGAGGAAGGTGGCGTACTCGCTCATGTTCGAGTCGCCGACGATCACGTGCAGGCGCCGGTACCGCTCCGCGTCGGCGTGGGGCTCGTCCCGGGTGTTGATGATCGGCCGGCTGCGGGTGGTGGCCGACGACACGCCCTCCCAGATGTGCTCGGCCCGCTGGGCGATGCAGTACATGGCCCCGCGGGCCGTCTGCAGCACCTTGCCGGCACCCGAGTAGATCTGGCGGGACACGAAGAACGGGATCAGCACCTCTGCGTAGTGGGCGAAGTCGTCCCGCCGCGAGGTGAGGTAGTTCTCGTGGCAGCCGTAGGAGTTGCCGGCGGAGTCGGTGTTGTTCTTGAACAGGTAGATGACGCCGCGGATGCCCTCCTCCCGCAACCGGGCCTCGGCGGAGACGAGGAGCTGCTCGAGGATGCGCTCCCCCGCCTTGTCGTGGGTCACCAGGTCGAGGATCGAGTCGCACTCCGGCGTCGCGTACTCGGGGTGGCTACCGACGTCGAGGTAGAGCCGGGCGCCGTTGGCCAGGAACACGTTGCTCGACCGGCCCCACGACACCACGCGCCGGAACAGGTAGCGGGCCACCTCGTCGGGGCTGAGCCGCCGCTGGCCGCGCAACGTACAGGTCACCCCGTACTCGTTCTCGAGGCCGAAGATGCGCCGCTCCACGCCCGCACGCTACCGCCGCCCGCGCGCCGCCGGGCTGACGCCCCGCGACTTCCCCCTGACCTGGGACGCCGACCCCTGCCGGTCAGTTCGCGGCCCGGCGCCGGTACCGTCGCGCCGTGGCGATCGGGCCGATGGTGCCGTTGACGACCGCTGCGAACCCGTTCGCAGCCCGGGTCCTCGCGGCCCACCTGGGTGCCGAGGGCATCGTGTGGGAGCTGCGCGGCCCCGTCGACGGCCCCTACCCCGTGGGCCCGGTCGAGGTGCTGGTCGCGGCCGACGATCTGGCGTTGGCCCGCCAGATCGTCCGCGAGCAGGACGTCGACCCCGCCGACGGCGATCCCGCCGGTGGCGGTGGCGGCAGGGGCGATTCCGCCGGTGCCCGCGCCCCGCGCGAGCTGTGGCTGCTGCTGGTGGTGATCCTGGTGGCGGCCGGCGTGCTGCTCGGCCGCCTGCTCACGCTGGTCGGCCACTGAGTCCGGCGGGCCCGGCACCCCCGGCACCCCCAGCGCCCGGTGCGGGGCCGGGCGGGTCACTCCTCGGGCGAGTCGTCCAGCCTGCCGTCGCCGTCTGCCTCGCCGTCGCCGTCGCCCTCGGGCCCTTCGGGCGGCGCGGTCGCCTCGGCCGGCGGCACCGCGTCGGCCGCCGGGGCGGGAGCCACATCGCCACCGGCCAGCGCCGTCGTGACCTCGTCGTCGGTCAGGCGCCGGAAGGCCCGCCGGCCGTTGCCGCGGGCCAGCACCGCGACCTCCAGGTCGTCGGCCGAGAGCTGGCGCTCCGACCCCGACAGCGCCCGCACGGCCGCCACCAGCGCCGCCGGCAACGGCAGGTCGGCCTGGTAGCTGCCGCTGAGCCGCTCGGTGATGGCCTCGACCTCGCCTCCGCCCAGCACGGTGAAGCCGTCCTCGTCGACCACCGTGCCGTCGTAGAAGATGTGGAACAGGCGGTCGTCGGCCGGCGTCATGCCCAGCTCCGCCACCACGATCTCGACCTCCATGGGCTTGATCTCGTGGGTGAAGACGTCGCCCAGCATCTGGGCGTAGGCGTTGGCCAGGCTCTGGGCGTCGACGTCCTCGCGGCTGTACGAGTAGCCCTTGAGGTCGGCGTGGCGGACGCCCGCGATGCGCAGGCGGTCGTACTCGTTGTACTTCCCGGCGCCTGCGAAGGCGATGCGGTCGTAGATCTCGCTGACCTTGCGGAGGGTGGCCGAGGTGTTCTCGGCGCAGATGAGGATGCCGTCGGCGTACAGCAGGGCGGCGAGGGCCTTGCCGCGCGCGATGTTCTTGCGCGCGAAGTCGGCCTTGTCCTTCATCTGCTGCTCGGCCGGGACGTAGAAGGACATGCTCATCGCGCTGCATCTCCGGGGATGGTGGGGCGGGTGCCCGTGGTGGTGGTGCTGCCGCTGGCCGACAGCCGCTCGAGCAGAGCACGGAAGTGGCCGGCGATCTCGTCGTCCTCCAGGCGGGTGAAGCCCTCGGCCGTGATGGTGGCGACGACCGGGTAGATGCCCCGCACCAGGTCGGGGCCACCGGTGGCCGAGTCCTCGTCGGCCGCCTGGAACAGCGAGTTGATGGCCAGCTCGACCGTGGCCCCGCGGTCGAGCCCGGGCCGGTAGCCCATCTTGATCACCGTGCCGGCGTGCATGCTGCCCGAACCCGTGGCGGCGAAGTCGCTCTCCTCGTAGCGGCCGCCGGTCACGTCGTACTCGAACAGCCGCCCGAGGCCCCGCCGGGTGTCGAACCCGGCGAACAGGGGCACGACCACGAAGCCCTGCATGGCGGCCGGGAGGTGGCCGCGCACCATCTGGGCGAGCTGGTTGGCCTTGCCCTCGAGCGACAGCTGGATGCCCTCGACCTTCTCGTAGTGCTCGAGCTGGAGCTGGAACAGCTTCACCATCTCGACGGCGGGCCCGGCGGCGCCGGCGATGGCGACGCCCGAGTGGCGGTCGGCCGGGAACACCTTCTCCATGTTGCGGTGGGCGATGAAGTTGCCGGCGGTGGCCCGGCGGTCGCCCGCCATGACCACGCCGTCGGCGAAGCGGATGGCGACCACCGTGGTGCCGTGGGTGTGCGTCAGCGGCACGGACTCACGCGGCAGGTCGGCCCACCCGGGCGAGCCACCCGTGCGGGCCAGCACGCCGAGGAAGGACGGCCCGGGGTCGTCGTCGGCTCGAAAGGTCGGCAGCGTCACAGTGGCGGAGGCTACCGGCTGGCCGGACCGTCGCCGCCACGCCGGCCCCGCAGATAGCGGGCCGCCGCCTCGAGGAGGTCGGGGTCGTCGCGGAACTTGCCGACGCCCTGGTTGCACGACAGGCACAGGATGCCCCGCACGGCCCCGGTGTCGTGGCAGCGGTCGAGGTGGAGGCTCGCCGCCCGGGCCGGCCGCCGCCCGCAGACGGCGCACCCGCCCCCCTCCCGGTCGAGCAGCGCGTCGACGTCGTCGGCCGAGATGCCATAGGTCCGCCGGTAGTACGCGTCGCGCCGGGCCTGCTTCCGCCGACGGTTTTCGTTGACACGGCCGGGGTTCTGCTGCTGCCACTGCTTCACGCGGGTGATCTCGGCCTCGCGGTGTGCTGCGTACCAGGCCTTGCGGCGCGCCGCGGTGCAGGCCTTGCACTCCGGCCGGTGGCCGTCCCGCGCCGCTCGGTCCCGGTAGAACTCGCCGAGCGGCTTCGTCTCGCCGCACGTCCGACATGCCTTGGAAGACACGAACGCTCCCCCATCGTCGATGACGGGGAAGCGCTCCGAGGCTACTGGGGAGGTGTGACGCTATCGCTGGGAGCGATAGGTGGGACTACTGCCCTCCCTTTTGGACATAGCTCTTCACGAAGTCCTCCGCGTTGCTCTCCAGGACCTCGTCGATCTCGTCCAACAGGTCGTCCAGTTCGGCCTTGATCTTCTCGCCTTGCTCCGAGGCGGCGGGCGTCTCCTCGACGACCTCCTCCTCGCGAGCGGGGGTGGACTTCTTCTTCAGCTCTCGCTCAGCCATACCCCTGCACCTCGTGTTCTCACTGGCCCAGCCGGTCCAACAACTCAGCGCTACTGCTGCTCTCCGCCATCAACCTACCTACATGCACCTCGGTTCCACGGGTCGGGTCCATCATCGGCACCCGCCGGAGCGGGTCGCCGCCGATGTCGAACACCATCGAGTCCCAGTTGGCCGCGACGATCTGCGAGGCCCACCGCTGCAGGCACTTGCCCCGGAAGTAGGCCCGCGTGTCCCGCGGCGGCTCCGTCACGGCCAGGGCGACCTCGCTGTCGGTCGTCATCCGCTCCAGCCGCACCCGGCGCGCCAGCGACCGCTCCTGGCGCAGGTCGTGGTACTGGAGATCCATGGCGGCCAGGCGGGCGTCGTCCCACCGCAGCCCATGCTTGTCGCGGTAGCCCGACACCACCCGGTACTTGGCGGCCCAGTCGACCTGCGCCGCCACGGACAGCGGGTCGACCTCGAGCCCTGTCAGCACCTCCTCCCACCGTCGCAGCACCTCGGCCCCGACCTCCGAGGCGCCGATGCACTCGAGGCCGTGCTCCTCGGCGTACTTCTTGGCCCGGTCCAGGTACTCCCACTGGATCTCGATCGCCGTCATGCGGGTGCCGTCAGCCATGTCGAGGGGCTCCCGCAGCGACAGGTCGTAGGACACCTTCCGCAACGCCGCCACCGGCGTGGCGAGTGACAGGTCCCGGGGCAGGAACTCGTCCTCGATCATCGACAGGACGATGGCGGTCGTCCCCACCTTCAGGAACGTGGCCACCTCGGACAGGTTGGCGTCACCCACGATCACGTGGAGCCGCCGGTAGCGCTGGGCGTCCGCGTGCGGCTCGTCGCGGGTGTTGACGATGGGCCGCTTGAGCGTCGTCTCCAGTCCGACCTCCTCCTCGAAGAAGTCGGCCCGCTGGGTGAGCTGGAACGGCACGTCGTCGGAGGTGAGGCCCACGACCTCCGTCCCCACCTTGCCCGCCCCGGTGTACACCTGGCGGCTGATGAAGTGGGGCATCACGTGGGCGACGATGCGCCCGAACGGCACCTGGCGGTCCATGAGGTAGTTCTCGTGGCACCCGTAGGAGTTGCCCTTGCCGTCGGAGTTGTTCTTGTAGACGACGATCTCGTGGCCGTCGGGCAGCAGCGACCGGGCGGCCTGCATCGACCGCTGGAGGATCAGCTCGGCGGCCTTGTCGAACACCACGATCGACCGGGGGTCGGCGCACTCGGGCGTGGACAGCTCCGGGTGGGCGTGGTCGACGTAGTAGCGGGCGCCGTTGGTCAGCACGGCGTTGACGAGGTGCGTCTCGACCTCCGGCGCCAGGGTGCCGTCGGCGGTGAAGCCCCGGGCGTCGATGTCGGGGTGCTCGTCCTCGAAGTCCCACCCCACCTTCGGGGTGGTGGGCGGGCCGCCGCCGTCCCGCGCCAGCTCGTGCACGTACGCGTTGATCAGGACCGACGAGGCGGCGATGGGGTTGGACTCTCCGCCGCCGCGCACGATGATGCCGAACTCGGTCTCGACACCGATGATCTTGCGCAACGCCACGAACTGGACGTTACCTGGCCGACACCCCGTCGCCAGCCGGCGCCGCACATTGCCGCGCCGTCCCAGGTGGGAGGCGGTGACGCCGCCGCCGCTCCGCCGCCACCGGGGCGCGGCAGCCGGACGGTGCGCCCCGGTTCACGTGGGGTGGCCGCCGGACGGCCTCGGCTCGAGGGCGACGGCGCCTCAGCAGGGCCGTGCCTCGACGTAGGTGAGCACCGTCCCGGCGCCCCGCAGCTCGGCCCGTATGCAGCGGATCTGCCAGCCGGACCCCGACTGGACGGCCACCACCACCTCGTCGTCCGGCCGGGCGGAGCCGAGCACCTGGGCGGGCCGGCCCGCCACCGCCTCGACCGCCACCAGCTCGATCTCGCGGGCCGTGGCCGGGTAGGCGGCGATCGTCGCATCCGACACGGTGGCCAGCTCCCGGCGCAAGGCGACCCGGGTGTCGTCGGCCGCCCGGTCGGCGGCCGACGACATCGCGATGTTGCCCACGGTGGCCGCGAGCAGGAGCGAGCCCCCGACCACGCCGATGACGACGAGCCGACCCTCGCGGGTGTCGGTCAGGCCGCGGAGGCGCACGTCACCCTGGCCGGGTCGGCGCCGCCGCCGGGCGGGGTGACCGCTCGGCCGGCCCGGCGAGGCACCGGACGCCCCTACAGGTACTGGCCGGTCGCGACCCGCTCGATGGCCCGGCCACCGGCCGCCGCGCCGTCCTCCCGGTTGACGATCGTGCGGACGTAGACGATGCGCTCGCCCTTCTTGCCCGAGATCTTCGCCCAGTCGTCCGGGTTGGTCGTGTTGGGCAGGTCCTCGTGCTCCTTGTACTCCTGGTGGATCGACTCGACCATGTCGGAGAGCCGGATGCCCTTCGGCCCGGCGGCGAGGTGCCGCTTGATGGCCAGCTTCTTGGCCCGCCGGACGATGTTCTCGATCATGGCGCCGGACGCGAAGTCCTTGAAGTACATGACCTCCTTGTCACCGTTCTGGTACGTGACCTCGAGGAACTCGTTGTCGCGGTCGGTGCGGTACATCTCATCGACCGTCCGCTCGATCATCCCCTGCACGCACTTGGCGGCGTCGCCGCCGCCCAGATCGCGCACCTCGTCCGCGTCGAGGGGCAGGTCGGCCGTCAGGTAGCGGGCGAAGATCTGGGCCGCCGCCGTCTCGTTGGGCCGCTCGATCTTGATCTTCACGTCGAGGCGGCCGGGCCGGAGGATGGCCGGGTCGATGAGGTCCTCCCGGTTGGAGGCCCCGATGACGATGACGTTGCGAAGCGACTCGACGCCGTCGATCTCGGCGAGGAGCTGCGGCACGATCGTCGACTCGACGTCCGAGCTGATGCCGGTGCCCCGGGTGCGGAACATCGAGTCCATCTCGTCGAAGAACACGATGACCGGCCAGCCCTCCTCGGACTTCTCCCGGGCCCGCTGGAACACCAGGCGGATCTGCCGCTCGGTCTCGCCGACGTACTTGTTGAGGAGCTCCGGGCCCTTGATGTTGAGGAAGTAGCTCTTGGCGTTGGCGTCGACCGACCGGGAGCCCACCTTCTTGGCGAGGCTGTTGGCCACCGCCTTGGCGATGAGGGTCTTGCCGCAGCCCGGCGGGCCGTAGAGCAGGATGCCCTTGGGCGCCGGCAGCTTGTGCTCGGCGAACAGGTCCTGGTGCAGGAACGGCAGCTCGACCGCGTCGGCGATCTGCTCGATCTGCTCGTCGAGGCCGCCGATGTCGCCGTAGCTGATGTCGGGCACCTCCTCGAGCACCAGCTCCTCGACCTCGGGCCGGGGCAGCTTCTCCAGCAGGAGGCCCGAGCGGGCGTCCATCAGCACGGCGTCGCCGGAGCGCACCGTCCCCTCGACGAGGATCTCGGACAGGTCGGCCACCCGCTCCTCGTCGGCGCGGCCCAGGATGATGGCCCGGCGGCCGTCCTCGAGCATCTCCTTCACGGTGACGACCTCGCCGTTGGTCTCGGGCGTGCGGGCCATGACGACGTTGAGCGACTCGTTGAGCACGACCTCGCCACCCCGGATCAGGTCGTCGGGGTCGAGGGCGGGGTGGACGGCGACCCGCATCTTGCGGCCCCCCGAGTAGACGTCCACGGTGCCGTCGTCGTTCTGGGCGAGCAGGGTGCCGTAGGCCGACGGCGGCTGGGTGAGCTTGTCGACCTCCTCGCGGAGGGCACTGATGTGGTCGCGCGCCTCACGCAGGGTGTAGGTCAGCTTCTCGTTCTGGGCGACCGCCTGGGCGAGCTGGCCCTTGGTCTCCAGCAACCGCTCCTCCAGGGTGCGGACCCGCTTGGGCGCGTCCTGGAGCCGGCGCCGGAGTGCCAGGACCTCTTCCTCCAGGGCCCGCACCTGGTCGATGTAGGCGGCGCGGTCCTGCTCGGGCGTGACCTCATCACCCTCGTCTCTGTGCTGGTCGATGGGGACCACCTCCTCGATCGGTCGATGCTGGCCACCGGGGTCACCGGGGGACGGTCGGCGAACCTGCATCGAGGACCCGTCCGGACCCTACACCGGTGATCCCCCGGCTCCGCATAGTCATGCGGGCAGGTTCTCGCGCTCTTCTCGCGACGTTCTCGGGAGTTTCTCCCGGGATTGCCGCGTTTATCTGCGAGGTGGCTAGTGTGGCGGGGGTCCGAGGCGTTCAACGAGCCAGGAGCGAGTCACGGCATGAAGGTGTGGATCGACCAGGATCTCTGCACGGGTGACGGCCTGTGCGAGGAGATCGCCCCCGACGTGTTCACCCTGCTCGACGACGGCCTTGCCTACGTCAAGGAGGGCGACAAGGTGTTCTCCGACCCCGGCGGCGCCGAGGGTCTTGCCGTCGTGCCCGCCGGCCAGGAGGAGGCGACCATCGAGGCCGCCGAGGAGTGCCCCGGCGAGTGCATCTTCATCGAGGTCGAGTAAGCCCTCGGGGTCCCGCCCCGACGTCGGCCTGACCCCCGACCACCACGCCCGCGGCCGCCTCAGGCGGCCGCGGTTCCGCGTTTTCGGGCCGGTGAGGGCGCGCCGGCCGGGAGATGCGGCGACACTGTCGGCCGGCTGTCGAATCCCGGCGCCGCCGCTCGTCGTGAGGATGACGGGCGACGGTCGCCCGGTCGAGGAGGACACGACGATGCAGTACCTCGCGTTGCTGGGCGGCGACGAGTCCGCCCTGCCCCCCAAGGGGACCCCGGCGTTCGAGGCCCTGATGCCGGGCTACGTCCGGTTCGGCGAGGTGGCGGGGGCCGCCAGCCTCGGCGGCGCCGCGCTGGAGCCCGCCGGCACGGCCACCACCATCCGGCCCGGCGACGGTGGCCCGCTGGTCACCGACGGGCCGTTCGCGGAGACGGCCGAGGCCATCGGCGGGTACTACGTGCTGGAGGCCGAGACGCTCGACGACGCCATCGACCTCGCCCGCCAGATCCCGGTGGCCACCCTGGGCTGGGTGGCGCTGCGGCCGGTGGTCCTCGAGGCGCTGGCCTCGGAGGCTGCCGGTGCCCGGGTGCCGCCCGCGAGCGGCGCCCGCTACCTGGCCATGCTGTACGGCAAGGAGTCGGCGGGCGACGTGCCCGGCACGCCCGAGTGGGAGGCCGGCGCCGCCGAGCACGGCCGGTTCGTCGAGGCCGCGGGGGACGCGGTGCTGTCGGGGGTCGCGGTGCACCCCGTCGACACCACCACCACCGTGCGGGTGCGGGACGGCGAGGTCCTCGTCACCGACGGGCCCTACGCGGAGGCCGCCGAGGTCGCCGGCGGCGTCTACATGCTGTGGGCGCCCACCCGCGAGGCGGCGGTGTCCCTGGCCGCGCAGATCCCGGTCAACCCGGGTGGCGCGGTCGAGCTCCGGCCGGTGATGGAGCTGGGCTGACCCCGTTCCGGGCCGGCGGGCCCGGCGCCGTCGCCGCCGTCGAGCGGGCGTTCCGCGAGGAGTCCGGGCGGGCCCTGGCCACGCTCGCCCGGATGCTCGGCGACCTGGGCGCGGCCGAGGACGCGGTGCAGGAGGCCTTCGTGGAGGCCGTGCGCACGTGGCCGGCGCGGGGCATCCCCGACCGGCCCGGCGCGTGGATCACCACCACGGCCCGGAACCGCGCCCTCGACCGCGCCCGGCGCGAGGTCGACCGCGGCGCCCGCGAGCGGTCGGCGCCGTGGGCGCCGTCCCCGGGGGCCGCGCACCCCGCGCCGGGCGACGAACCCGAGGTGCATCCCGTGGACGACGACCAGCTCCGCCTCGTCTTCACCTGCTGCCACCCGGCGCTGGCCCCCGAGGCGCAGGTCGGCCTGACCCTGCGGCTGGTGTGCGGCCTGCAGACGGCCGAGATCGCCCGCGCCTTCCTTCAGCCGGAACTGACGGTCTACCAGCGGCTGAGCCGGGCGAAGGCCAAGATCCGGGCCTCGGCCATCCCGTTCCGTGTGCCGCCCGACCACCTGCTGCCCGAGCGGGTGCCGCCGGTCCTGGCGTGCATCTACCTGGTCTTCTCGGAGGGGTACGCGGCGACCGCCGGCGACGCGCTGGTACGCCACGAGCTGTGCGACGAGGCGGTGCGCCTCGCCCGCCTGGTGGTGCAGCTCATGCCCGACGAACCGGAGGCCCGGGGCCTGCTGGCCCTGGTGCTGCTCCAGGACAGCCGGCGCGCGGCCCGGCTGTCGGCGGCCGGCGACCTGGTGCTGCTGGAGGACCAGGACCGGACCCGCTGGGACCGCGGCCGCATCGCGGAGGGCCTGGACCAGCTCGACCGGGCGTGGCGGGCCGGCGCCCCCGGTCCCTACCGGCTCCAGGCCGCCATCGCGGCGGAGCACGCTCGGGCGCCGTCGTGGCCGGCCACCGCGTGGGACCGCATCGCCGGGCTGTACGCCGCGCTGGCGCGGGTGGCGCCGTCGCCCGTCGTCGAGCTCAACCGGGCCGTGGCGGTGTCGTTCGCGGACGGTCCCGAGGCCGGGCTCGCGCTCCTCGACGCCGTGTCCGCCGATCCCCGGCTGTCCCGGGGCCACCACCTCCCGGCCGCCCGGGCCGACATCCTGCGCCGCCTGGCGCGCCGGGAGGAGGCGGCGGCCGCCTACCGGGAGGCCCTCGAGCGGGCCCGCACCCGGCCCGAGCGGTCCTTCCTGGCCCGCCGGCTGGCAGAGTGCGAGACCCCGGCCTGACGGTGAGAACGGGGTGGGGCCGGCGGCCGCCCGGCGAACCGGGTCGGTCCGGTCGCGCGTGGCGCGGCGCCGCCGACCCGGTTCGGGCCGGCCGGCGGGTGCTCAGCCCAGGCAACCGCCGGTGTCGCGCACCTGGCTGAGGTCGCC
>DASSGC010000024.1:0-19193 GCA_035693765.1 Acidimicrobiales bacterium | reverse complement strand
GGGTCGGTCCGCCAGCGGCGGCGTTCGCGGGTTGCTGCGACGACCGCCGGCCGGCACCCGGTGTCAGGTCGTGGCCGGCACGCTGGCGCGACGGTGGTGGCCGGTGTACTCGTCGCGGCGCAGCAGCATCGCATGGCAGCGATCACGGGCGCGGCGCCGGGTCGTGCTCCCCGACCTCGCGCGCCGTCACGTGAACGGTCTCGCCGTCGCCGCGACCGCAACCGCGCCGTCCCGCCCCTCGTCGCGGACGGTGACCTCGGCGAGCGGGCCGTGCACGGCGGCGGTGGCCACCGCCGGGCCGACGCGGACCGGGCGGAGGAAGCGCAACGCCATCGAGGCGAGCGTCGACCCGGGCAGCGCCGCCAGCGCCGCCTCCTCCACGACCAGGGCGAGCAGGCCGCCGTTCACGGTGCCCGAGGCGTTCAGGCCCTCGACGCGCCGGGGCAGCACGGCCTCGCTGCCGGAGCGCCGGACGCAGCCGACGCGCTCGGCGAGCGGCACGCGCAGCGGCCCGCCGGGCTCGGCGAGCGCGTCGACCGGGTTCACGCCGCCCGGCATCCGGACCGCGGGGTCGGGCGAGACCATGAACAGGCCCGTTCCCCGGCCCAGCGGCCGCTCGCGCTGGTCGGCGAAGTCGACCGTGGCGACGAACACCGCCTTGCCGACCTTGAGCCGGCTGGCGGTCGCCACGATGCGCTCGACGCCGGCCGGTGGCGCGTAGAGGTCGACGTCGAGCTGCAGGGTCACCGGGACCCGGGGGCCGACGACGTCGACGGCGAGCAGGCCGGTGAGCGTGTCGGCCCAGGTCGCCAGCACGGACGTGCGCAGCAGCGCGGTGCCGGGGACGCAGACCTCCGGGACGACCGCTGCGGTGCCACGCAACCGTTCGACACCCGCACGCTCGACGGCGAAGCCGAGCTCGCGCAGCACCTGCCCCCGGACGCGTTCGTCGGCCCCGCCGGTGACGGCGGCCGACCTTCCGCTGGGTTCCATGGACCGATACTAACATCGACGTCGAAACCAAAATACCTGGTGGGCGGTGCGGAGGAGGCCGCGCCGACCGCGTGAACATCGACGTCGAAGTCGACTTTGCCTAGAGTCCTCCCCGAGTGCCGTGACGCACGCAGCCCGGCGCCGGGTGGAGGGGTGATGGAGAGCATCGAGGACAGCATCGACCTCGTGGACGCCGCCTTCTGGGCGCGCAACCCGCACCCGGAGCTGGCCTGGCTGCGGGCGAACGCTCCCGTGTGGCGCGATCCCCGCACCGGCGTGTGGGGCGTGGCCACGTACGACCTCGTGAAGCACGTCTCCACGCATCCGGAGCTGTTCAGCAGCGCCGGGGGCATCCGGCCGGACCACGGCCCCTCGCCGATGATGATCGACATGGACGACCCGGCGCACTGGCAGCGACGGAAGCTGGTGAACAAGGGGTTCACCCCCAAGCGGGTGCGCGACAAGGAGGCCGCCATCCGCCGTACCGTGGACGCGCTCATCGACGCCGTGTGCGAGCGCGGCGAGTGCGACCTGGTCTCCGACATCGCCGCGTGGCTGCCGCTGATCGTCATCGGTGACGCCCTCGGGGTCGATCCGGCCGACCGCGCCCGCCTGCTGCGGTGGAGCGAGGACATGATGGGCTCCCTCGGGCAGCGCAGCGACGAGGCGATGCGGCGGGCCGTCGAGGCCGGCGCGGCCTACTTCGGCTACGCCCACCAGGCCATCGCGGCGCGGCGTGCGCAGCCCACCGACGACCTCATGAGCGTCCTGGTCCACGCCGAGGTGGACGGCGACCGCCTCGACGACGCCGAGGTGGTCAGCGAGTCGCTGCTGATCCTGAACGGGGGCGACGAGACGACGCGCCACGTCATCTCCGGCGGCGTGTACGAGCTGCTGCGCGAGCGTGACCGCTGGGAGGCCCTCCGGCGCGACGGGGACCTGCTCCCGTCGGCCATCGAGGAGATGCTCCGCTGGGTGAGCCCGATCAAGAACATGGCCCGCATGGCGACCACCGACGTCGACCTCGCCGGCCAGCGGATCGCGGCCGGTGACCAGCTGCTCCTGCTCTACCCCTCCGCCAACCGCGACGAGGCGGTGTTCGACGAGCCGTCCCGGTTCGACATCCGTCGCAGCCCGAACGAGCACGTCGCCTTCGGCTTCGGTCCCCACTTCTGCCTCGGGGCGAACCTGGCCAGGCTCGAGCTGCGCGTGGTGCTCGAGCAACTGCTCGACCGGTTGCCCGACCTCTCGCTGGCCGAGGCCGACGAGCCGGCGCACCGCGCGGCCAACTTCGTGAGCGGCTACGAGCGCGTGCCGGTGCGCTTCGCCCCCACCCGACCGGTCGGCGGGGATCGATGACGGCACGCCGGTAGAGCGTCCGCGGATCCGCCGGGCTCAGGTGGCCCCGGTGAGGTAGGCCGCCTCGATCCGGTCGAGCTGGCCCGCCACCTCGTCGGAGGTGCCGCTCAGCACGATCCGGCCCCGCTCCATCACGTAGACGCGGTCGGCGATCTTGAGCGCCTGGCGGATGTGCTGCTCGACGAGCAGCACGCCGACACCACGCTCGTCGGCGGCGACGCGGACCGCCTTGAGGAGGTTGGTGACGATGATCGGCGCCAGCCCGAGCGACAGCTCGTCGGCCAGCAGCACCTGCGGCTCGCGACCGAGGGCCCGCGCCAACGACAGCATCTGCTGCTCGCCGCCCGAACAGAGACCGGCGCGCCGGCCCATGATCTTCTCGAGCGTCGGGAAGTAGTCGAACGCCAGCACGGGCGGGACCGCGGCCAGCTTGAGGTTGTCGGCGACCGACATGTCCATGATCACCGCTCGCTCCTCGGTCACGAAGCCGAGGCCGTTCCGGCACCGCACGTGCATCGGTGCCGTGGTCGGCTTCCCGAGGAACCGGACCTCGCCCTGCAGGGGCGCCAGGTCGCCGGCCAGGGTGAGCAGGGTCGTCGTCTTGCCGGCGCCGTTCGCCCCGATGAGGGCGACGACCTCCCCCGCGTCGACGCGGAGATCGACGTCGCGGACGACGGCCATCTTGCCGTACCCGGCCGACAGGCCCTGCGCCTCGATGAGGCTGTCGGTCACGTGCCCACCTCCTCGACCTCGTCGGCGTGGCCGAGGTAGGCCTCCCGCACCTGGTGGTCGTCGCGGATCTCGGCCGGCGTGCCGCTGGCGATCACCGTGCCGAAGTCGATCACCACGACGCGGTCGCAGGTCGACATCACGAGGTTCACGTCGTGCTCCACGAGGAGCACCCCCATGTTGCGCTCGTCGGCGAGCTTACGGATGAGGCGGGCGAGCTCGGCGCTCTCGTTCTCGTCGAGGCCGGCCGCGGGTTCGTCCAGCATCACCACGGACGGACCGGAGGCCACGGTGCGCGCGATGCCGACGAGGCGGCGCCGCCCGTAGGGGAGCTCCTCCGGGGTCTCGTCGAGGTGCCGCTCCAGCTCGAACTCGCGCACGGCGGCCACCGCGGTGGGCGGCAGGTCGTGCCGACCCGGCCAGAACAGGTCGCTCACCCATGACAGCCGCGACGCGCGCAGGTCGCTCCCGGCCCGGATGTTCTCCTCCACGCTGATGTCGTCGAACAGCTCGAGCGACTGGAACGAGCGCCGCAGCCCGAGGCGGGCACGTTGCGTGGCGTTCAACCCGTCGATGCGACGACCGTCGAGGGAGATCGATCCGTCGCTGGCCGACACGAAACCGGTCACCGCGTCGATCAGCGTGGTCTTCCCCGCGCCGTTCGGCCCGATCAGGCCCACGACCTCCCCGGGGCGGACCTCCATCGAGACCTCGTGCACCGCCACCACCAGGTCGAAGCGGACGGTCAGGCCGGTGATCGACAGCGTGGCTCCCGGCACCGGCTCGACGTCGGCCGCCGGGAGGGGCCGGCGCTCCCGGCGCCGGGCGACCAGGCGGAGCTTCTCCCACACCCGGCGGTCGTGGGTGACCACGTCGGCGATGCCGTTCTGGTGGACGATGAGGATCAGGAAGAAGATGAGGGAGCCGATGATGAGGTCCCACTGGTCTTCCAGGCTCAGCCAATCCTCGATCACGCGGGTGCCGATGCCCCCGATGGCGTTCGGCGCCGCGAACACGGCGCCGAGCACGTAGCCGAGCCCGCCGATGACGGCGTAGCCGAGGCTGTTGATCGACGCGAAGACGTTGAACTCGCTGTACGTGATGATCTGGCCCCGGAAGCCGACCAGGATCCCCGCGACGGCGGCCAGGCCGGCCGAGACGGCGAACGCGTACAGCTTGACGCCGAACACCGAGATGCCGAGCGACGCCGCGGCTCGTTCGTTCGTCCGCACGGCGATGAGCCGCCGGCCGGTGCGCGACCGGCGGAGGTTGGCGACGAGCAGCGCGAGGACGACGAAGCAGATCAGGCTCACCGCCGCCCAGGCGTGCGGGTGGTTGAACGCGTCGACCTCGAGGCCGAACAGCTTCACCCGGCCGATGCGGGTACCGCCGTCGAGGGTCTCACCCAGGTAGCTGGGGTTGGCGAACACCACCTCGGACACGAGGAAGCCGAGGCCGAGGGTCACCACGGCGAGGTTCACGCCCCGGGTCCGGAGCGCGGGGATGGCGAAGGCCAGGCCCACCGGGATCGTCAGGAGCACGCCGAGGACGATGGCCAGCTCGACGGGCATGTCCGCGTGCACGAACCGGCCGGCGATCAGCGCGCCGATGCCGGCGAGCGCCCACTGGGCGAGCGAGATCTGACCGGCGTACCCGGTGAGGACCACGATCGACAGGATCATGACGGCGCTGGCCAGGGAGATGTAGGTGGCCTGGGCCCAGGCCTCGTCCATCACCCCGAACAGCAGGGCGGCGACGATGGCCGACGCGAGGAGCACGCCCCGGATGTTGATCTCGCCGGTCCCGAGCCTCGGCAGCCGCACGGCCACGTGGGACCGGAGGGGCAGGCCGCGACCGCGCACGACGACCATGAGGAAGATCACGAGGAACGCCGGCGCACGGTTGAGCCCGGTGATGACGTCCTGGTGGAGGAAGTCGGTGATGTCGCCGCCGTAGAGGGTGGCCATCGCCTCACCGACACCGATGATCAGGCCGCCGAGCAGGGTCAGCGGGAACGAGTGGAAGCCCCCGAGGAGGGCCGCACCGAGCCCGGCCACGGTCACCACGATCGTGAAGGTCGTGCCCGACAGCCCGGTGAGCGGGGCGGCGAGGGCGGCGGCGAGCCCACCGAGCGTCCCGCCGACCGTCCAGGTGAGCGCGGCGAGGCGGTCGGGCGACCACCCGAGCGTCTGCACCGCACGTTCGTTCTGGGCGCTGGCGTTGATGGCGAGCCCCACCCGTGTGTACCGGGTCCAGGCCCAGAGCCCTGCGGTCACGACGAGGGTGATGGCGACGAGGTAGATCCGCTCCTCCTGCACGGTGATGCCGCCCCAGTCGAACACGTCGTGGGGCAGGTAGGAGTCGACCGGTTGGTTGGCGGCGCCGTAGCGCTTGGCGACGATGGCCTGGAGCAGGCCGAGCAGGCCGATCGTGGCGATGACCCGGACGATCGCCGCGGCCCGCCGCAACGCGCGGAGGATGAGCGCCTGGAACGCGAGCGACACCGCGCCGGCCGCCGCCACGGCGACGAGGACCGCAGGGAGCGTCGCCCAGTCCTGCTCACCCTTGAGGTCGACGAAGGCGATGTAGGCGGCGAAGGTCCCGATCGCGCCCTGCGCGAAGTTGACGAGGCCCGAGCCGCGGTAGATGAGCACCGCGCCCTGCGCGAACAGGGCGTAGGTGGCCCCTGCGCCGAGCCCGATGATCAAGAACTGTAGGAACGACTGCACCGTTACCGGCCTCCCTGGTCGCCAACGCCACCCAGTGCGGCGGGCGGGGGGTCACCGCGACCCCCCGCCCGGCCGTTCACCCGATCAGCAGGGACCCGGGGCACCGAAGGGCGATCCGCACAGGACCTCATCGAAGCTGATGTCCGCTCGCTGGACGAAGTTCCCCTCGACCCCGTTCCCCTCCGCCTCGGGATCCCACTTCCAGATCGCCCAGTGGTTGGTGCCCGCCCGCTGGAAGGCGCCCGGGTGGTTGAGCGCCGGCGTCCAGTCCTCGCCCCCGAAGATGTCCAGCATCGGGACGTCGGTGGCCTGGTTGAGCATGGTGCTGATCCCCTCGCGGCTGAACTCGTTCATCCCCGCGTCGCGGATCATCCGGATCAGGGCGTAGAGGCCGATCCACGACCGCATCGGGCTCGCCTTGAGGTTCTCGGGCTGGAGCGACTCCTCCCCCGACGCCGCGAGGTCGTCCCGGAGCGCCTCGTACACGGGCAGATCGAACGTCGCCGGCGGGTACGACCAGAGGAAGACCATCTGGTCGGCGAAGTCGCCCAGCTCGGCCACGGTCGCCTGGGAGAACGTGCCCAGGCTGGACCCGATGAGGAGATCGGTCGACAGCTGCTGGGCCGCCTTCACCACCTGGACGGCCTCCTGCTCGCCGAGGGCCAGGGTGACCCCGCCGACGCCCTCGTCCTGCGCCGCCAGGATGAACTGGCTGTAGTCGGTGGTGCCCGCGGGGACGGGGACGTCCAGCGGGAAGCTGGCGCCGTCGTCCTCGTAGATGTCGACGAGGAGCCCGGTCAGCGCGGAGGCCTGGGGCAGGTCGACCCGGATGAGACCGAGCTCGGTGACGTCCTCCTCGATGAGCGCCTGCGGCAGCAGGAAGGTCACGCCGGTGCCGGACGCGTCGAGCGGGTAGGCGTTCTGATCGCCCCAGTCGTTGGAGGTCACGTTCGACGCGACCCGGGGGATCCCCGCCTGCGCCATGGCGGCCGACACCTCCGCCTGGCCGGCGGTTCCCTGGTCGTTGACGGTGGCGACGACTCCGGCCTCGTCGATCTCCCGCACGCACGCCACCGCCTGGTTGAGGTTGGCGCCGTCGTCGCAGGTGTGGACCTCGATGCAGGCACCGTTGGCGCCGCCCCGGGCGTTGAACGCCTCCGCCGACGCCTCGAGCGCGAGCGCCTGGTCCTCGAGCGAGAGGACCCCCGACTCGAACACGGTCATCAGCCCGATGACCAGCGGCTCACGCGCCTCGTCGCACGGGCCGTCGTCCCACAGGCCGAGCGCCTCGTAGTCGATGGCCTCGCCGCCGTCGCCCTGGCCGGCCGGTTCGTCGCTGCTGCCGTCGTCGCCGTCGTCGCTGCACGCCACGCCCATGAGCATCAACGACAACGACAGCGTCGCCGCGAGCACTCGGACAAGGGTCCTCGACATCCTGCTCACTCCCCCTCGGGCGGCCGTTCCCCCGCCACATCAATGTAGATGATTCGACGGGCGGGCCATGACGGTGGCGCCGCCCGCTCCGATGCTCCTCCGGAGCCCCCTCTGGTTGTCGTCGACGTGGAAGTGGATGGTGCCACCTGGGGCTTCACCGGGCAAGCTGTTTTCTACGCTGACGTCAAAGTCGAGAGGGTAGAGGAATGCTCTACTCCGCGCCGGGCGATGCCCGCTGCCGGGCAGGCGCCCGGGCGTGACCTCCGTCATTGCATCCACGCTGCCATCTTTCTATATTGACGTCAATGTCATCAATCGCCGTGGCGGCGCCGCCCGACCCGCTCCACGACGTCCGCGCCTATGCGGCCGAGCTCGACGCCTGGTTGGCGGGCCGCCCGGCGTGCCTGGGGGCGGTCACCATCCCGATCCCCTCCTATGCGCGCCGGGTGGGCGCCATGGCCGGGCTGATGGGCGCCCTCCACGACGCGGGTTGGTCGCGCTACGGCTGGCCGGTCGAGGTCGGCGGGCTCGGCGGCAGCATCCTGCACCGAGCCGCCATGTGGGAGGCGCTCGCCCGCCACGGCGTACCCGGCATGGCGCTGTTCGAGCACCTGGAGATCCTGGCGCCCACCCTCGTCGCCACGGGCCCGCAGCCCTTCGTCGCCGAGGCCCTGCCGGAGTTCCTCGCCGGGCGCCAGCTCTGGGCCCAGGGGTTCTCCGAGCCCGGCGCCGGTTCCGACCTCGCCAGCCTCCGGACGACGGCGCGCCCGACCGGCGACGGCTTCGTGGTCAACGGCCGCAAGATCTGGACGAGCTGGGCGCGCTATGCCACGTGGTGCCTGCTCCTCGCCCGCACGGGCACCAGGGAGTCGCGCCACCGGGGTCTGACCGCCCTCGTGGTCGACCTCCGCGACCCGGGCGTCGAGGTCCGCCCGATCGAGCAGGCGAACGGGACCGACGAGCTGGCCGAGGTCGCCTTCGACGACGTGGTCGTGCCCGCCGACCGGTTGGTCGGCGAGGTCGACGGGGGCTGGCGGGTCGCCATGCACATCCTCAGCCACGAGCGGGGCACGTTCGCCTGGTTCCGGCACTGCTTCCTGTACCAGCACCTGCTCGACCGCATCGACCACGCCGCGGCCGGCCACGACGCAGCGCTCGGCCACGCCCTGCTCGACCTCGCCGCCGTGACCGCCAGCGGCCACGCCGGCCTCGAGGCCCACGCGACGGGCGTCCCCCTCGGGCCGCTGGCGGCGTTCCCGAAGCTGCTCCTCTGCGCCGCCGAGCAGTCGGTCTACGACTGGGTGCTCGCCACCGACCCGGACCTCGCCGTGGACGCCGCGGGCGACGACGTCGCCGTGCGCCGCCAGGAGTACCTGTTTTCGCGCATCGTCACCGTCTACGGCGGCTCGCAGCAGATGCAGCTCGAGACCATCGCCAAGCAGCTCCTGCGGCTGCCATGACGACCCCCGAGGGCATCCCCGAGGCCGAGCTGGAGTACCTGGCCGTCGCCGAGCACGCCGTCCGGACGAGCGGTGGCGCCGACGCGCTCGACGCCCTCGGCTGGTGGGATCTGCTGCCGCAACTGGACGACCCCGACCTCCGGGCCGCGGTGTTCGCCCTGTTCCGGGCCCAGGGACGCCAGATGGCCGGCTCGGCGGCGCTCGGCGGCCTGCTCGCCCAGCCGTACCTCGACGGCACCGCCATCACGACCGGGACCGTCGTGGCCACGGTGCGGCGCGAGTCGCCCCGCCGCGGCCCCGTGCACCTCGTGGTCGGCGAGGTCGACGACGGGCGCCAGCTCCTCCTCGACCGCCCCGGCCACGGCGCCGCCGTCGTCGGCCTCGACGCGGTCGGGCTCCGCCCCCTCGGGCGACCCGGCGGCCTCCCCCTCCACGAGGTCGAGATCGACTGGTCGCGGTCCACACCGACGATCGACGAGCCCCGGGCCGCGATCGGCCGCGCCCGGAGCACCTTCCTCGGCCAGGTCGCCCTCGCCCTCGAGATCCTCGGCGCCGCGGAGACCGCCGTCGACCTGGCCATCGACCATGCCACCCAACGCGAGCAGTTCGGCGAGCCGATCGGCAGGTTCCAGGCGGTCCGCCACCTGCTGGCGTGGGCCCGCACCGACTGCGTCGCCGTCGACGCCGTGACCCGCAAGGCGGTGGCGCTCGACACCGCCTCGCCGCCCCGCTACGGCGACGTCGTCAAGGCGATCGCGGGCCGCAACGGCCGCAGGGCCTGCGAGCGGGCGCTCCAGGTGCTGGGCGGCATCGGCTTCACCGCCGAGCACGACCACCATCACCACCACAGCCGGGTGCTCGCCCTCGACGCGCTGCTCGGCACGTCCGCGGACCTCACCCACGACCTCGGGCGGTGGTTGCGCACCGGGGGGACCGACCCGGGCTACGCGACCGCGGTGCTCGTCCCGGCGGCGCGGTGATCGACCGGGACGTCGTCTCGGCGCTCATCGTCGAGCCGACGACCGACGCCGCGATCGACCGGCTCGCGCAGCTCTGGTGAGCGTCTCCGCCGTCAGCCCTCGGCCCGCACCTGGTCCTTGCGGGCCGGGACGATCGGCGGGGCGCTGCGCCAGTTCGGGATGCCGTCCTCCTCGAGGGCGACCGGGAAGCGGTTGTCGTGGACCTGCGCCCAGTGCGAGTGGTTCAGCTCGTGCAGGGTGAAGCAGGCGTTCAGCGCGTTGTAGAAGCCCATGTTGTCGACGCTCTGGTTCACCGCCTCCTTGATCAGCAGCGCGGACATCGTCGGCAGCTCGGCGATGCGGCGGGCGAAGTCGAGGGTCCGGTCGGCGAGCTCGCCCGCGGGGAAGACCTTCGAGACCATGCCGAGGGCGTGGGCCTCGTCGACCGACAGGGAGTCGCCGGTGAGGAGGAGCTCCTTGGCCTTCCGGGGGCCGAGCTCCCAGGGGTGGGCGAAGTACTCGACGCCGCACATCCCGAGGCGGGTCCCGACGACGTCGGCGAACGTCGTGTCGTCGGCCGCGACGATGAGGTCGCAGGCCCACATGAGCATGAGCCCGGCGGCGTAGACGGGGCCGTGGACCTGGGCGACGGTGATCTTGCGGAGGTTCCGCCAGCGCCGGGTGTTGTCGAAGTAGTGGTGCCACTCCTGGAGCATCAGCTTCTCGGCCCCGGCGCGGGTGCCACCGTTCTGCTGCCAGGAGGGATGGGTCGCGTACTCCTCGGTGGAGACCTTCGAGCCCAGGTCGTGGCCGGAGGTGAACATCGGGCCGGCGCCGCCGAGGATGACCACCCGCACCTCGTCGTCGGCCTCCGCACGCAGGAACGCCTCGTGCAGCTCGACGAGCATCCCCCGGTTCTGGGCGTTGCGGGCCTCGGGCCGGTTCAGCACGATCCGGGCGATGCGGCCCTCGTCGAGCGTCTCGTAGGTGATGAAGTCGTAGTCAGCCATTGCGCCAGCGTGCCAATGTTTCTACATTGACGTCAATGTCATACGGGGGCACCGATGTCCACGATCGCTGATCTCCTCCTGGCCCGGGCCGACGACGACCGGCCGGGCCTGCTCCACGAGGACGGCACCTGGACCTACCGGGAGGTCGTGGAGGAGGGACGCCGGCGGGCATCGCTCTTCGCCGAGCTGCGCGACCCGTCCGCGCCCCCGCACATCGGCGTGCTCCTCGACAACGCGGCCGACTACGTGTTCTGGCTCGCCGCCGCCGCCCTCTCCGGAGCGGTCGTCGTCGGCATCAACTCGACCTACCGCGGCGAGCAGCTCGTCCAGCTGATCGAGCACACCGACTGCGAGGTGCTCGTGACGTCGCGCGACCTCGCCGCGCTCCTCGACGGGGCGCCGTCGCCCATCCCGGACGGCAAGGTGCTGCTCGTGGACGATCCGGCCCACGCCGAGCGGCTCGCCGCCGCCGGGCCGTTCGCCGGACCGTCGCGGCCCGTCACCGACGACGACCTGTTCCTGCTCGTCTTCACGTCCGGGTCGACCGGGCTGCCGAAGGCGGTGCGGTGCACCCAGGGCCGCCTGGCCCGGTCCGGCGCCCACGTCGCGTCGATCGCGGCGCTCGGCGACGACGACGTCGTGTACGCGCCGCTGCCGTTCTTCCACGCCGCCTCGCTGTTCACGGGGTGGTCGTCGACGCTGAACGCCGGCATCCCGATCGCGACCCGCAGGAAGTTCTCGGCATCCCGGACGGTCGGCGACATCCGCCGGTGGGGCGCCACCATGCTCACCTACACCGGCAAGGTCCTGAACTACATCCTCACCGTCCCCGCCCAGCCCGACGATGCCGACGTCCCGCTGCGGCTCGCCATCGGCAACGAGGCCTCCGAGCAGGACATCAAGACGTTCGCCCGGCGCTTCGGGTGCATGGTCCGCGACAGCTACGGATCGACCGAGGGCGTGATCATCATCCGGCGCGACCCGTCGATGCCGACCGGCGCGCTCGGCCAGGCGGCGGAGTCCGTGACGGTCCTCGACCCCGACACCGGCGAGGAGTGCCCGAGGGCGGTGTACGACGCGTCGGGCCGCGTCCTGAACCTCGAGGAGGCGGTCGGCGAGATCGTCGAGACCCAGCCGTCGTCGGGCTTCGAGGGCTACTACAGGAACGAGGCGGCGACGGAGGAACGGTTCCGCGGCGGCTGGTACTGGTCCGGCGACCTGGCGTACCGCGACGCCGACGGCTGGTTCTTCTTCGCCGGGCGGTCGAACGAGTGGCTGCGCGTCGACGGCGAGAACTTCGCCGCCGCACCCGTCGAGAAGATCATCGGCCGGCACGCCGACGTGCGATCGGTCGCCGTGTACGCGGTTCCCGACGACCCCGTCGGAGACCGCGTCATGGCCGCCCTCGAGCTGCGCGACGGCGCCGTGTTCCACCCCGAGGCCTTCGACGACTTCCTGCGGGCACAGCCCGACCTCGGGCCGAAGTGGCTGCCGGCGTTCGTGCGCGTCGACGCCGAGCTGCCGAAGCTGGCGAGCATGAAGCTCGACAAGACGCGGCTTCGACGTGAGGCGTGGCGCGCCGACCGGGTCGTGTGGCGACCGGCGAAGGGCGAGGACCTCCGGCCGCTCGACGCCGACGACCGCCGCGCCCTCGACCCACTGCTCCACTGATCGTGACGGCAGGTCACCTACAGTTGGCAACGCCTCGACGCGGAAAGCGATCACCAGTGCCCCGAACGAAGCCCGCCCCCGAGCTGCAGCCCCCGACACCGCGCTCACGCAAGGGCGCGGCCACCCGCGCCCGGCTGCTCGAGGCGGCCAAGCACGTGTTCGAGGACGCCGGCTTCCTCGAAGCCAGGATCTCCGACATCGCCGAGCGCGCCGGGCTCTCGCACGGGTCGTTCTACCACTACTTCGACTCGAAGGAGCAGGTCTTCCGCGAGGTCGCCGAGGCGCAGGAGGCGCTGCTCACGGCGCCCGGCGACGACGACTCGCCCGACGGCGACGGCGGCAGCGGCGGCGGCGGCGACGCCGCCCCGACGGAGTTCGACCGGATCCTGCGGGCCAACCGGCGCTACCTCCGGCGCTACCGCGACAACGGCAAGATCATGGGCGTCATCGAGGAGGTGTCGCGCTACGACGCCTTCGTCAACGAGGCCCGCATGCGGCGGCAGAAGCACTTCGCCGACCGCGCCGAGGCGGCCGTCCGCCGGTTGCAGGCCGAGGGCGCCGCCGACCCCGACATCGACCCGGAGATCGCGGCGGTCGCCCTCGGCTCGATGGTCGCCCGCTTCGCCGAGCTGTGGCTGCTCGAGGACTGGGCGCCGTACGACTTCGACAGGGCCGCGGAGCAGGTGAGCCGCCTGTGGGCGAACGCGATCGGCCTGCGCAAGCCGGCGAGGCGGTCGCGCCGCAAGGCCTGACCGCTCGGCGCACGCGGCGAGGGCTCCCCGGCCAGGGCGGTGTGCGCGCTCGCCCCGCCCCCGGGCGTCACACGACGGCGACGGCGTCGATCTCGACGAGGAACCCGGGGCCCAGGCCGGCGACGACGTGGACCGTGATGGCCGGCGGTGGGTCGGCCGGGTCCCACACCTGCTGGAAGGCGGCGAGACCCTCGTCGAACGCGTGGCCTTCCACCACGGCGATGGTCCAGTGCACGATGTTCGCCAGGCTCGCCCCCTCGCTCTCGAGGATGGTGGCGAGGTTGCGGAACGCCTGGCGGGCCTGCTCCCCGACCGTGGGACCGACGACCTTGCCGTCGGCGTCGACGCCGTTCTGCCCGCCGATGTAGATCGTCTTCGCGGGTTGTTCGACCACGACGGCCTGGCTGAAGGCCGGGCTGCGGTGGAGCCCCTCGGGGTTGACGTGCCGCGTGGTCATGTGTGGCCCTCCTGTGACGATGACACCCCGCTGACGGTGACGCGTGGTGATGACACCTGTTATAGGGGTTCATAGGGTTGCGCCAGTTATAGTGGTTTCATGCGAGCGGGCGCAACCGGACGGGTGCTGCGTGATCCCCGGGGCGGGTCGTTCCGGTTCGACGCGGGCGCCGTCTGCCTGGACTTCGCCCACACGGGCGGCGAGGGCCGCTACGCGGTGTTCGAGACCCTCCACGAGCCTGCCGACCTGGGCGAATGGCTGGCCCAGCCGCCGCTGGCCGCGGTCATGACGGTCCCCGTGACGGCCCGCGAGCTGGCCGCGGCCAAGACGCTGCGCCAGGCGATCTGGGACGCGGCGCACGCCCGGGCGGCGCAGCGCCCACTCCCCGCCGGGGCGGTGGCGACCATCAACCGGGCCGCGGCTCCGGCGCCGCTGGTCCCCGAGCTGGTGGCCGGCGCCACGACCGCACGGTGGGCGCCGCCGGTGCGGGCGACGCAGGCGCTGTCGACGCTGGCACGGGAGACGATCGAGCTGCTGTCCGGGCCGCTCTCCGGGCGCATCCGCGAGTGCGCGAGCGACGACTGCCCGCTGGTGTTCGTGGACTCGTCCCGGCCCGGCGCTCGGCGCTGGTGCGCGATGGAACGGTGCGGCAACCGCCACAAGCTCCGGGCGTTGCGCGCCCGGCGAGCCACAGGCCCGTGACACAGCCTCCGGACATCCGCGGACGGGCGGCCGAGCGCCCGAGGAACGGTCGCAGCGCCGCCCCGGAGACCCGCTCGTCGGCCGGGGCGGGCGGCACGGGCCCACGCGTGGCCGGGGCGACCGGCCATCCGCTCAGGTCGGGCGGGGCTCCCGCGGGAGGCGCAGACCCTGCTCGGCGATGACGTTCCGCTGGATCTCGTCGGTGCCGCCGCCGAGGCGGAGACCCGGCGCGAACAGGAAGCGCTCGAGCCACGGCGCCGCCACCGGCCCGCCGACGGTGCCGGCCGCGCCGAGCAGCCCCATGCCCGCCGACGCGGTGAGCCGGGCGTGCTCGGAGTAGAGGAGCTTCGTGAGCGAGCCGGCCGCCGGCACCGCGGCGCCGGCGGCGACGCGGGCCTGCACGAGGTCGAGCAGGCGCTCACGGGTGACGGCGGCGGCGAGGACCTGGCGGGTGGCGGGCTCACCACCGCGGCCGAGCTGCTCCGCGAGGGCGAGCAGTTGCCTGGCCGACCGGGCGCTCGTCCCCCCGCCGATGGCCGCCCGCTCGCTGCGCAGCATCGTGCGGAGCACGGCCCAGCCGCCGCCGACCTCGCCGATCAGCCCCGACCGGGGCACGACGGCGCCGTCGAGGAACACCTCGTTGAAGTGGAAGCCGCCCGACATCTGCCGCAGCGGCCGGACCTCGACCCCGGGCTGGCGCATGTCCATGGCGAACATCGACAGCGCCGCCCGCCCGGGGACCGACCGGTCGGTGCGGGCGAGGAGGAGCGCGAAGTCGCTGCTGCCGGCGCCCGACGTCCAGACCTTCTGCCCGGTCACCTCCCACCCGCCGTCGACCGGCGCGGCGAGCGTGCCCACGCTGCCGAGGTCGGACCCGGCGTCCGGCTCGGACAGCAGCTGGCACCAGCTCTCCTCCCCCCGGACCACCCGCGGGAGGTGCGTCGCCCGCTGGTCGTGCGTGCCGTGGGCGAACAACACCGGGGGGAGCATCTCGAGGGCGACGGCGAGCATCTTCGTCGACACCCCGTGGCGGGACTGCTCCTCGGCGACGACGTCGTCCTGCCATGCCGGGGCGCCGCGCCCGCCGTACTCCACCGGCCACGACCGTCCGGCAAGGCCCGCGTCGAACAGCCGGCGCTGCCAGCCGCACGTGCGCGCGAACGCTTCGTGCTCGCGCCGCCGGTACTCCGCCATCGTCGGCGCGGCGACCACGTGGATCGACGAGAAGTCGCCGGCGCTGCCCTTCGCGGGGGCGTGCTCGTCGTACCACGCCCGGACCTCGGCCCGGAAGGCGTCGACCTCCGCGGCCGTCGCCGCCATCACGCCGGCTCCGCCGGCAGGCCGAGCGCGTTGGCCCACAACACCGTCAGCTGCTCCACCGCCTCGTCGAAGTCGTACTCGCGGTAGCCCTGCACGAGCCACAGCTCGGCGAACCGGCCGACCATGGCGCCGAGGGCGTCGGCGGCGATGGCGGGGTGGACACGCCCGTCGACGTGCCCCTCGCCCTGCAGGCGCCGGATGGCGCGCTCGGCCCGTTCGACGAAGTGCTTCATCGTCGCCATGCGGGCGGCGTTGACGTGCTCGTCGTACCGGGACACCTGCTCGATGACGCCCATGAGCGCCGCCTCGTCGCGGTAGCGCTCCAGGTACCGCCGGTTCGCCCGGCGTATCCGCTCCCAGGGCGAGGCCGCCGCCGCCGGGGTGCCGCCGCCGGCGGCGACGGGCGCCGTGAGCCGCTCCTCCTGGGCCTCGGCGACCTCGCGGAACACCTGCTCCTTCGACTCGAAGTAGTGGTAGAACGACCCCGGCGCCAGCCGCGCGGTCTCGGCGATGTCGGCGATGCGGGCCTCGAGGAAGCCGTCCCGCTCGAACACGGCCTTGGCGGCGTCGATCAGGCGGGCCCTCGTCCGGACGCCCTTGCTCGACCGCGGCCCGCCCCTCGTCTCCTCGACCGAGGCGTCCACGTCAGCCCAGCGAGATCTGCAGGACCTCGAGCGCGTTGTCCCGGGCGATCCGCCGAACGGCGTCGTCCGGGAGGCTCGAGAGCGACTCGGGGATGAAGTCGGCGGGCTGCCTCGTGCCCTCGGCGTGGGGCCAGTCCGAGCCGAGCAGCAGGCGGTCGACGCGCACGTCGGCGACGAGCTCGTCGACGTGGTCCTCCCAGAAGGGCGTGATCCACACGTGCTCGCCGAAGACCTCGCGCGGGTGGTCGGCGAAGTAGCCCGGGTTCCGGTCGGCGGCGTCGTCGAGGCGGTGCAGCAGGTCGGGCACCCACGAGGCGCCGTTCTCGACGCTGGCCATGCGGAGCGACGGGAAGCGCTCGAACACCTTGTGGCACAGCGCGGCGGCGTAGAAGTCGCTGACGGCGCGGCCCTTCGTGACGACGCCGCGCAGGGGCGAGCGGAACAGCGAGCTCTCGCCGCCGCCCGGCTCCCACATCTGCACCAGGGCGTCGTAGCCGTCGATGCCCGCGTGCGTCACCACCGCGACGCCCGCCTCGGCCGCCAGACCCCAGTACGGGTCGTAGACCGGGTCGAACGGCGACCGGTGGCCCCCGGGGACCGGCACGGGTGCGTTGCGCACGTTGACGGCGACGGCGCCGGCGTCGAGCACCCGCCGCAGCTCGGCCGTCGCCGCGACCGGGTCGAGCAGCGGGATGTAGGGCACGGCGAACATGCGCCCCCCGTACCGGTAGCCCCAGTCGTCGTCGAGCCAGCGGTTGAAGGCACCGAACACGGAGGCACAGGCCTCGGGGTCGTGCTTCAGGGCGTCCTCGATGCCGACCCCGAGGGTCGGGAACAGCAGCGTGCCGGCCAGGCCCTGCTGCTCCATGGCCGCGCGGCGCACCTCGCGGTCGCGGTACTCCGGGCGCACCGGCTCGAGCTCGCCGAAGGCGTCCCTGATGAGCTGCCGGTGCGGGTTGCCGCGGTACCACTCGTAGAGCGCCCCCGGCTTCGCGACCGGGTCGAACGTCGGGTTGGCGATGTAGGAGTCGAGCCGGCCGCCGACGAGGAGCCGGCGCTTCCCGTCGACATCGGCCCACCGCACGCCGCGGGTGCGCAGCGCCGGATCGCCGTAGCGGGTGAAGGCGTCCTCGGGCTCGTAGTAGTGGTTGTCGAAGTCGAAGATCCAGGCTTCGGCCCGCTCGACGGCCATCGTCGCCTCCTTGACTCGCACCGGGGTGCCTCCCAGCATATATTCGAAATTGACTCCGATGTCGAAAACAGGAGCGGGCACTGAGCACCACGATCGAGGACGAGATCCGCCTGCTGCGCGAGGCGCTCCGGGGGACGCTCGGCATCGCCGACGACCACGCCCCGCCGGCGGTGGGGACCGACTGGCGTGCCGGCTGGACCGCGCTGGCGGGGATCGGCGTCACCGGCCTGTGCGTGGCCGAGCGCCACGGCGGCGTCGGCCGCCGCGTCGACGCCGCGGTGGCCGCCGCGCAGGAGCTCGGCGCGGCCCTGCACGGCAGCCCGTTCGCCGGGGTGGTCGCGAGCGCCCACGCCCTCGCCGCGGGCGCCGACGCCATCCCGGCGGCCGCCGACCTGCTCCCCCTCGTCCTCGCCGGCGACGCCGTGTGCGCCTTCGGCCGCCTCGGGCCCGACGGCCGCACCGCCCGGGCCGTCGACGGCGCGCCCGACGCCGACGCCCTGGTCGTCGTCGACCCGGCCCGCGGCAGGCTCGTCCTGCTGGCCGACCGGTCGTCGTGGCACGCCACCGCGTCGCCACACCGCTTCGACCTCACCCGCACGTGCGCCGACGTCGCCGTCCACGACGTGGGCGCCGGTGCCGGCCTCGGCGACGCCGCCGACGCCGATCGGCTCCACCGGCTGCTGCTCGCCGCCGACGCCGCCGGCTGCGTCCGGCGGATGCTCGACCGCACGGTCGCCTACGCCGGCCAGCGCCACACCTTCGGGAAGCCCATCGGGGCCACGCAGGCGGTCCAGCACCGCCTCGTCGACCACACCGTCCGCGCCCGCGGCATGTCCCTCGTCGTGGCCGAGGCCGCCCGGCTGCTCGCCGCCCGGGCGCCCGACGCTTCCCGCTTCGTGGCGATGGCGGAGGTCGGCGTGAGCTCGGGCGCCCTCCACATCCTGCACGACCTGCTGCAGCTCACCGGCGCGATCGGGTTCACCTGGGAGTACGGCCTGCACCTCTACGAGCGGCGGGTGCACCAGGACGCCCGCCTCGCCGCCAACCCGCGCGCCGCGTCGCTGGCGCTCGCCGAGATCGAGGGGTGGAGAGATGCCGGTTGACGTCGAGGCCTACCGGCAGGAGGTCCGGGCCTTCGTTGCCGAGCACGGCGTCCGCCTGGCGCGCGAGGGCGTCCGGGTCCCGCGCGACGCCGGCGAGGAGCGGGCGATCCGCGCCTGGCTGCGGTCGCTGTACGACGCCGGCCACCTCGGCGCCGGCTGGCCCGAGGAGTGGGGCGGGCGGCCGGGCCACCTGCCCGTCCAGGACCTGATCCTCATGGAGGAGCTCATCCTCGGCGACGCCTACCGGCCCCTCGATCAGGTGATGCTGGCCGCCGACGCCCTCATCGAGTTCGGCACCGACGCGCAGCGGCGCGACCTCCTCCCGAAGATCCGCAGCGGCGAGCACGTCTGGTGCCAGCTCTTCAGCGAGCCCGACGCCGGCAGCGACCTCGCCGCGCTGCGCACCCGGGCGGAGCCCGACGGCGACGGTTGGCTCGTCACCGGCCAGAAGATCTGGAGCACCGACGCCCAGTGGGCCGACATGGGCACGCTCCTCGCCCGGACCGACCCGACCGTGGACCGCCACGCCGGCATCACCGCCTTCGTCATCCCGATGGACCTCCCGGGCATCGACATCCGCCCGATCCGGGAGATGACCGGGCACGCCGAGTTCTGCGAGGTGTTCCTCGACGCCGTCCGGGTCGGGCCCGAGCACGTGCTCGGCGAGGTCGGCGGGGGC
>DASSGC010000023.1:0-3542 GCA_035693765.1 Acidimicrobiales bacterium | reverse complement strand
TCGTGCTCGGCGTCGGGAAGAAGGTGTTCGACGGTGGCGCGGTGCCCACGAACGTCACACTCCTCGAACCGCCGGTCGCCAGTCCGAAGGGCATCGTGTTCCTGCGCTACGGGCTCGCCGATGGCACGCCCGGGACGGGGGACATGACCGCACCCGATCGCGGTGCCGGGCGCGACGACTGAAGCCGCCCCGCGCCGGGTGGGTCCGTGTCGCCGGCGGTGAACCGCACTCCCAGCACGGCTCAACGCTGGTCTGCCATCTTCACTGGGACCGGACAACTCGACCGCTTCGCCGCCGCGCTCTGCCGCGCCACCACCCGAACCGGGTCGGCGTCGTCGCGTCAGGCGCGAGCCGGCCGACCCGGTTCGGGTGGTCCGGGGTCCGTGCCCGCCGGGGACGGCCCGGCCCCCGAGCCCCGGCTACTTCCACCGTAGTTACGTCACAGTGACGTAACTACCGTGGACTCGTGTGCTCGGCGGCGATCGCTGCGAAACGGTTGGCGAACGGGCGCCACGTGGCGGCCAGCTCGGCCTCGGCGACCCGAAGCCCGGCCAGCGCCTCCGGGGCGCCGGGCGTGGGTGCGCGGCCGCCGCCGGCCGGCTCGGCCCAGCCGGCCACGATGGCGCCGTCGGCCTCGGGGTGGAACTGGACGCCCCAGGCGGCCGGGCCGACCCGCAGCGCCTGGGGCACGCCGTCCCGCGTCGCCGCCAGCACCCGGGCGCCGGGCGGCACGGCCACCACGATGTCGTCGTTCCACTGCAGCACCCGGGCGGTGGGCGGCACCGGCCCGAGCAGCCGGTCGTCCGCCGCCGTGGCCGTGCGGCCCAGGGGCAGGACGCCCATCTGCTTGCCCGCCGGGTTCCGCTCGACCCGGCCCCCGCAGGCGACGGCGAGCATCTGGTGGCCCAGGCAGATGCCGAGGGTGGGCACGCCGACCGCCACCGCCTCCCGGAGCAGGTCCCGCGTCCCGGCCAGCCAGCCGTGACGGTCGTCGTCGGTGGCCGCCATCGACCCGCCGAGCACGACCAGGCCCTCGGCCTCGCCGGCCTCCGGCAGCGGGTCGCCGGCGTACGGGCGGCGGACGTCGAGGACGAGGTCCGGGGCCGACCACCAGCGGGCGAACAGCCCGAGCGGGCAGCGATCCTCGTGCTGGACCACGGCGATGCGGGTGGTCATGGGCCCTCGGTGCCCAGGCGCAGCTCGGCGAGCGGCCGGGCGACGGCCAGCAGCCAGTCCAGGGCGTCCCGGTACTCGCGGGTGCCGGGGCGGCCGGTGGCGAGGTCGCGGTCCACGTCCTCGATGGCCGCCTCCAGCTCGTAGAGGCGGTCGTGCAGCGCGTCGATCTCGGCCCGGGCCACGACGAGGTGACCGTCGCCCAGGCCGGCCTCGGCCGCCCGCCGCCGGGCCTCGTAGTCGCGCTGGCGGCAGCTGCGCCGGCAGTACGCACGCGGACGGCCGGGCCCCTCGACCACCGTGAACGGCCGGCCGCACCAGCGGCAGCGCCGGGTCCCCGGCGCGGTGGGTTTCGTCACGTGACGGAAGCTACCGCGCCCGCGGCCTGAACCCGGGCGAGGCCGGTCCGGCGCTGCGCTGCGCGAGACTGCGCCCGATGCAGCCGACCCCCGGTCCTCCCCTGCTGCGCGCCACCGGCCTGACCATGACCTACGCCTACGGCGCGACCGCGCTGAACGGCCTCACCGTCGAGGTCCCCCACGGCTCGGTCGGGCTGGTCGGGGCGAACGGTGCCGGCAAGACCACCCTGTTCCGGCTGATGCTCGGGCTCATGCAGCCGACCTCGGGGACGATCGAGGTCGCCGGGCACGACGTCGCCGTCGACCCCGTCGCCATCCGCTCCCGCCTGGGCTACATGCCCGAGCACGACTGCCTGCCCCTCGACCAGACCGCGGCCGACGTGGTCGCGACGTTCGGCGAGCTGGCCGGGCTGCCGCCCCGCGCCGCCCGCCAGCGCGCCTCCGACGTCCTCGACCTGGTGGGGCTCGACGAGGCCCGCTTCCGCCCGGTCGGCGGTTTCTCCACCGGCATGCGCCAGCGGACCAAGCTCGCCCAGGCGATCGTCGCCGACCCCGAGCTGGTCCTGCTCGACGAGCCCACCGCCGGCCTCGACCCGGTCGGCCGGGAGGAGATGCTCGAGCTGGTCGGCCGGCTCGCCGGGTTCGGCATCTCCGCCATGCTGGCCACCCACCTGCTCGACGACGTGCAGCGGGTGTGCGAGCACGTCGTGATGATCGACCGGGGCCAGCTCGTGCTGGCCGGCCCCATCGACCAGCTCATGCAGACGACCGGGCTCATGCGGGTCGAGGTGGGCGGGCGCGACGACGCGGTGACCGTGCTGGCCGAGGCCCTCACCGCACGGGGCATGTCGGGCAACCTCGTCGACCAGCACCACCTCGATGTCGACACCCACGTCCACGGCGACGAGACGTTCGACATCGTCCGGGACGCCGTGGCCGACCTGGGCCTGCGGCTGTACTCGCTGTCGACCCGCCACCGGTCGCTCGACGACCTGTTCCTCCAGGAGGCGTCCCGATGAGCGCGCTGCCCACGATCCGCGGTGCGGTCTACGACCGCGGGTACCGCCCCTACGAGGGCCAGCGGGGCGGCCGCCGGGAGGCCACCCTCGCCCTGTGGCGGCTGTCGGTGCGGCGGGCGCTCGGGCTGCGGCGGTCGTGGCGCCAGAAGGTGTTCCCCTGGTCGCTGCTGGCCATCGTCACGATTCCCGCCGTCGTCAACGTCGGCGTCGGCTACGCGCTCAAGGACCGGCCGCTCGACTTCGCCGACTTCGAGTTCATCACCTACCGCGACTACGTCGGCGTCTCGACCGCGCTGCTGCTGTTCGTGGCGCTCACCGCCCCCGACGTCGTGTGCCCCGACCGCGCCCAGCGGGTGCTGCCGCTGCTGTTCGCCCGGCCGCTCACCGGGGTCGACTACGTGGTGGCCAAGGTGGGCGCCATCGCCGCCATCGTGTTCGGTTTCGGGTTCCTGCCCCAGGTTGTGCTGTTCGTGGGCCAGATGCTGGTCAGCGACGGCGCGCTCGACTACTTCACGGACAACGCGGACGTGCTCTGGAAGGTGCCGATCAGCGTCGCCGTGCTCGCGGTCTACTACGGCGCCATGAGCGTGGCGCTCGCATCGATCACCGATCGGCGGATCGTCGGCGGCGTGGCCATCCTCGGGGTCGTCCTCGTCACCTCGGCGGTGGCCGGCATCCTGGGGGGCGCCTCGTCGAGCGGCGAGACGGCCTTCGTGCTGCTCAACGTCCTGGCCCTGCCGCTGGAGGTGCGCGACCTGGTCTTCTACGGCCACATCGCCCGCGACTCGTCGCTGTCGGGCATCGAGGGCGGCGCCATCATGGCTGTGCTGGCGTACCTCCTCGTGCTGGGGGCGTCGATCGGCTGGTTGCTCAAGCGGTACCAGGAGGTCGACCTGTGACGGTCGAACGCGCCGTCGAGGACGGGCCGGACGGTCCCGGCTCGGGCGCCGACGCCGTCCCCGGTGCACCGCCGCTCGCTGCGGACCGCCCG
>DASSGC010000022.1:0-6542 GCA_035693765.1 Acidimicrobiales bacterium | reverse complement strand
GCGTGAGCTGGGAGACGTGGATCGATCGCCAGATCCGTCAGGGGATGGAGCGCGGCGACTTCGACAACCTGCCCGGCACCGGCAAGCCCATCGCCGACCTCGACCGGCCCCACGACGACCTGCGTTGGGTGCGGGAGAAGCTGCGCCGCGAGGAGGCGTCGTTCCTCCCGCCGACCCTGGCCGTGCGCAAGGAGTTGGAGGACACGATGGCCCGCGTGGCCGCGGCGACGACCGAGGCCGACGTGCGGGACCTGGTGGCCGCCATCAACGCTCGCATCCGTGCGGTGAACTCGACCGCCACGGCGGGGCCGCCGTCCACCCTCGCCCCCCTCGACGTCGAGCAGGTGGTCGAGCGCTGGCGGGCCGGCGAGGGGGCGGCCGGCGCCCCCGGCACGGGACGGGCCTGACGGTCGCGCCTGCCGGGGACGGGGCGCGGCCGCCCGCCGGGCGTGACCACCCGGTGTCGGGGACCGCCTGTAGAGTCGGGCGACCGAGCCGAGGTGGCCGGGGGCCGGGTGCACCCGGCCGTAGGACTGTCGTAGGACTGTGGACGCCGGGGGTCAGGGGAAGCCATGAGCGATCCGAACCCGGGGCCGGGCCGCCGGGGCGATCCGCGGTTCGCCTACGAGCCCGCTGACGAGAGGTCGGCGAGCGTGTTCGGCGAGCCCACCCGGCCCCGGTCCTCCGATCCGCAGTACCCCGATCCCCGCTCCCCCGATCCCCGCTACCCCGATCGCCGCTACGCGGAGGCGCCGGGCCGCCCGCCGCCCCGCTACCCGGATCCACCGGCCTATCCGCCGACCCGGCAGTACGAGCGCGGCCCCGAATGGCCGGCGCCCTACCCGCCGGCGGGCCCCTCCCGCCGCGACGCCACCCCCGGGTACGGCCAGCCCTACGTACCGGATGACCGCCGGCCGGGCGGGCCTCCCGGGCACCCGGGCGGCCACGACCGGCGGCGCGGCTCGGCGCCCCGCGGCCCCGACCGCCGCGACGAGGCCGGTCGATCGCCGCGGGAGGGCGGATCGGGGCTGCCGCTGGGCTTCGGTGCGCTCGTGGGCGTGGCCGGCCTCGCCTGCCTCCTCGCGGCGCTGCTCGCGCTCCCCTGGTTCGAGGCCGGCGGGCGCGAGGTCACCCTGTCGGACCTGCGCGAGGCGTTCACGCTGGCGGAGACCGACCCCGACGACCTGGTCCCCGGGGACACCGGCGGGACGCTGCCGGACCTGTCCGAGGGCGTCCCCTCGCCGGAGCAGGTGAGCGACGCCGTCGAACAGCAGGCCCGCGACGCCGCGGCCGAGACCGCGGCGAGCGTCATCGACTCCGGCCGGTCGCGCTACCTCGAGCTGTACACGGACGTCCTCTGGATGGTCGTCGCCGGGGCGGCGGCCCTCGCGGTCGTGCTCTCGACGATCCTGTCGCCCCGCTCGTTCGCCCTGTCGCTGCTCATCGGGCTCCGGGGCCTGTCCGCGGCCGCCACGGTGGCGGCCGGCATCGCCCACGGCGTGGCGCTGTGGGTCGTGTTCAGCGGCGAGGGTGCGCCCGATCCCGCCTTCGGCGTCTGGCTCGGGCTCGGCGGCCTGGCGGCCGTGCTGCTCGCCTGCATCGTCGGGCCCAAGAAGTAGCGGGGGCCGGGCGGTACGCCGCACGAACGGGAGCCGCGACGATCCGCGTGACGTGATCCCCCGCGGCAGGCGCCGCCTCACGGCAGTTCGAGGCGCACGCCCGTGCGCTCGGCGTCGGTCCGGCCTAGAGAGTGCGCGGCTAGGTCACGCCGGCGCGTGTCACCGTGCTGCATTCCCAGTCGGCCGAGCTGTCGAGCTGGTGCATCCACGCCAAATCGCCACGCGTAGGCCGTGGCGAGCGCCCGATCCGCTCGGCCTCTAACTAAGCCTCGATCCACCGATTGACCTGGGGTGTGTGGGTCGCGTATCCGCGAAAGGGCCTCCCTGAGCTGGGACGATGACGGTGCTTGAAGCCATGACCGTCGTCAGCTGGGGAGGCACTTTCGGTGACTGGAGTATCGCGCGGTATCGACCGGATCGAGGTGGTCTTCGACGATCCGAACCTTGTCGCCAACGCCGGGCTGCTGGTGCCGGCGACGCTGATGGCCCGGCTCGGGCTGGAACCGCTGGTGAACGCCACGGTGCGGCTGGCGGGTCGGGTCGGTGGCGCCTCGCCCGGCCGCAAGGTGCTGACGCTGGTGACGGCGATCCTGGCCGGAGCCAGCCACATCGACCACGCGAACCTGTTGCGGGCCGGGGCCACCCAGGCGGTGTTGCCGTTCCGGGTGATGGCACCCTCGACGCTGGGCACGTTCCTGCGCAGCTTCACGTTCGGGCACATCCGCCAGCTGGACCGGGTGATCGCCGAGACCATCGGCCGGGCCTGGTCGCTGGGAGCCGGCCCCGGCGACGAGCCCCTGGTCATCGACATGGACTCCACGATCTGCGAAGTGCACGGCCACCACAAGCAGGGGGCCGCCTACGGGTACACCCGCACGCTGGGCTATCACCCGATCCTCGCCACCCGGGCCGACACCGGCGAGGTACTACACGCCCGGCTGCGGAAGGGATCGAGCCAGCGGGGCACGAAACGCTTCACCGAGGAGCTGATCGCCCGGGTCCGCCGGGCCGGGGCCACCGGGGCCCTCTGCGTTCGGGCCGACGGCGGGTTCTGGTCCCATGAGCTGATCGACACCCTGCGCCGCCTCGGGGTCGGCTACTCGATCACCGTGCGGATCAACAAGACGATCCGGGCGGCCATCGCCGCCATCGACGAGAACGCGTGGGCGCCCATCGTCTACCCCGACAGCGGCGAGGCCGCGGTCGCCGAGACCACCTACACCACTGGGCGGGGCCGGAAACGTCGCAGCTACCGGCTGGTGGTGCGCCGCAGCCGGCTCACCGACCCCGCCCAGCAGGCGCTGTGGCCCGACTGGCGCTACCACGGCTTCGTGACCAGCTCGGTCACCGATGCGGTCACCGTCGACCGGTTCCACCGTGACCACGCGAACGTCGAGCTGGCCATCCGCGACCTGAAAGAAGGCGCCGGGCTCCAACACTGCCCGTCCGGGCGGTTCTTCGCGAACGCCGCCTGGCTCGCGTGCGGCGTGCTCGCCCACAACATCGCCCGCTGGACCACGCAGCTCGGCGGCATCCGCCACGGCGACGAGCTCACCATCGCCCGCACCCTGCGCACCCAGCTCATCGCTGTGCCCGCCCGCCTGGTCAACCACGCCGGCACCCCCCGATGGCGCGGACCGCTCAACTGGCCCTGGGCCCAGCCCTTCGCCCGGGCGCTCACACACCTGCGCGCCCTGCCACCCGTGCCCACCTAAACGGCCACCGGCGGCCCGGCGCACCCCAGCCCAACACCCCGCGCCGACAACCCCACGACCACGAACCACCGGCTCAACCCAACGCGCCCCAGCACCACCTGTGGCCCAGACCGCGACCCCTCACGACCACACACGCCTCCGTCCACCGCCCCCAGAAACCGATCGGTGGATCGAGGTTTAGGACTCGAGCGGATAGGTCACGCCGGCGCGTGTCACCGTGCTGCATTGCCGGTCGGCCGAGCTGTCGAGCTGGTGCTTCCATGCCAAATCCCCACGCGTAGGCCGTGGCGAGCGCCCTATCCGCTCGGCCTCTTGGTGAAAGAAAAACCGGCGAGAACCGGCTTGGTGAAAGAAAAACCAGCGAGAACCGGCGTTCGTGAAAGAAAACCCGGCGAGAACCGGACGGCAGGCGCCACCAGGCTGGCCGGGAGGCGACTCGCTGACCGACGGCGACGCCGCGCCGGCCGCGACCTCAGCGCCCGTCCGGACTACGTCGACAGGTAGCCGGTGAGCCACGACACCACCGCCGCGGCGCCGCTGTCGCCGTCGTCGGCGGCGCGGGCCGCGGTCTCCAGCGGCGTCAGATCGTCCCAGCCCACCCAGCGGACGTCGGCGCCCCGCCCGGCGAGGTGGCGGGCGACGGCAAGCTGCCCGCCGTGGCACGCACCCCAGAAGGCGCCCGTCAGCTCCTGGTCGCCCGGTGCCAGGTCGCGGCTCAGCTCCTCGACCCGGTCGAGCAGGCCCATGGTCGCGGCCTCGAACAGGTTGGCCGTCGCGCCCCGCTCCAGCAGACGCCGCGCCGCCCGGAACTGGCGGAAGGCGGTGGCGTCGGCCAGCGGCGTTCCGCCGCCGATGACCGCGCCGGTCGCCTCGATGTCGGCGCCGGCGTCGAGCAGGACGTCGACCAGCTCGACGTCGTCGTTGCTGGCCGCCCAGTGCAGTGGCGTCTCGCGGTGGGGGCCGGCGAACCGGCCGTCGACCTCGGCGCCCGCGTCGATCAGCAGGCGGACGATCGCCGCGGCGTGGGGGCGGTGGCCTGGGAAGTCGGCCGCCGCGTGGAGCAGGGTCCGGCTCATGCGGTCGTCCCCGATCCGCTCGGCCGCAAGGCCCGGGTGGGCGGCGAGCAGCGCGGCGAGGGCCTCGGCGTCACCCGAGTCGATGGCCGCACCGGTAGCGACGGCCACCGGATCGTCGGGCGCCAGCACCCCGCGCGTCAGCCCCGTACCCGCGGCGCCACCTCGGCACCGAACACCCTGAGCTGGTCGTAGAGCTCGTGCGGGTCGCGGCTGCGGAAGGTCACCTGGATCTGGTCGACGCCGAACCCCACCAGCGCCCGCAGGAAGCCGGCGATCTGCTCGGGCGACCCGTGGACGGCGCGGCCGACGTCCCAGCGGGGCTCGCCCACGTACAGGGGCCCGGACAGCCCGCCGACGGTGAACGGCTCGTCGGCCCGGCCGGCCCGCTCCCGCAGCTCCCGCAGGCGGGCGATGCCGGCCGACATGCCCCCCTCGGGCGGGCCCTCGGGCAGCCAGCCGTCGCCCCGCTCGGCCGCCCGGGCCAGCGCCGCGGGCGACGAGCCGCCGACCCAGATCGGCAGGCGCTCCTGCACCGGCCGGGGCGCCTGGCCCATCTCCTCGTAGGCCCACGCGTCGCCGCGGTGCGAGGTGTACTCGCCGGCCAGGGCGGCCCGGACGGCGTCGAGCGCCTCGTCGAGCAGCGCACCCCGCCGCTCGTGGTCGACACCGAGCGCGGCGAGCTCGCCGGCCTCGTTGCCCGCCCCGACACCGAGGATGGCCCGGCCGCCGGACAGGGCGTCGAGCGTCATCCACTGCTTGGCCGCCACCAGCGGGTGGCGGACGGGCAGCACGTAGACGTGGCTGAGCAGCCGGATGCGATGGGTGAGACCTGCCAGGTACGACAGGGTCGCCACGCAGTCGTACCAGGTCGTGGACAGGGCGTGGGCCCGGTCCTTGGGGACCGCCACGTGGTCGCACGCGGCCACGTAGTCGAACCCGGCGTGCTCGGCCACGCGGGCGATGTCGGCCAGCTCGTCGACCCCGGCCCGCGCCTCCCATCCCTCCGCGAACAGCGCGGACTGCGCCTGGACCGGCAACTGGATACCGAACGCGACGGCCTCTGCAGCCTCCGAGCGTCCCAACGTCGTTGTTCCTCCCCTGGCCTCCCCGGCGTGGCCTGGAACGCCGCCAATCTCGCACGCCGCCGGGGGGTCCCACAAGGTCGACGTGGCCGGTGGGCGCACGGTGCCCTCGCCCGGTCGGCGGTCAGAAGACGGAGTAGCCGCCGTCGATCACGATCGAGTCGCCGGTGTGGAACATCAGTGCCGGGTCGGCCAGGTAGGCGGCGACCTCCCGGAAGTCGCTCGGCGCACCCCAGCGGCGCACCGGCGTGCGCCGCACGGTGGCGTCGACCCAGCGCTGGTTGTCCTTGCCGCCCTCCAGCATCTCGGTGTCGGTCCACCCCGGCAGGAGGGCGTTGCACCGCACGCGGTGGCGGGCCAGCTCCACGGCCAGCCCGCGCATCAGGGCCAGCACCGCCGCCTTGGACGCGGCGTAGTGCTCCTGGCGGGGCGCCCCGTGGATGGCGGACACCGACGACACGACGACGAGCGCGCCGCCCTCGCCCCGCGCCACCAGGTGGCGGGCGGCCTCCCGCAGGGTGAGGAACGCGCCGTCGAGGTTGACCGCCATGACCCGGCGCCACTCGTCCAGCGTCATCTCGACGAACGGCGCCAACCCGCCGACCCCGGCGTTGGCGAAGAGCGAGTCGACCTTGCCCAGCTCCCCCAGCGTGCCGGCCATCGCCGCCGCCACCTGCTCCTCGTCGCCGACGTCGCAGGTCAGGGGCAGGGCGCCGCCGCCGGTGCCGTGCTCGGCGGCCAGGGCGTCGAGGTGGTCGCAGGCCGCCGCGTTGCGGGCGGCGTCGCGGGCCCACACCGCGACGGTGGCCCCGGCGAGGACGAGCCCCTCGGCGAGGCCCAGCCCGATGCCGCGGTTGGCGCCGGTGACGACCGCGACGTGGCCGGCCAGGCGGGTCACCGGGGCACCGCGGGCGGGAGGTCGCCGCGGGCCCCGCTCATGCCGGTGCCGGGGGCCTCTGGGCGGTGGTCCCCCAGTAGACCTGGCGTGCCACCGAGATGCGGACGTCGGCGGTGCGGATGCCCCAGAACTCGAAGCCCAGGTGGTGGGCC
>DASSGC010000021.1:0-13311 GCA_035693765.1 Acidimicrobiales bacterium | reverse complement strand
CATCGGCTTCATCACCGACGGCCAGAACCAGTCGACGGACCAGAGCATCGAGCTGGACGTCGCCGCGGCGACGGCCGCGTACCTGAACGAGCACCGTGGCGGGATCGCCGGGCGGCCCATCGAGCTCGTGACCTGCGAGGCGATGCTCGATCCGGCGGTGGGCACCGACTGCGCCAACCAGATGGTGGAGGAGGGCGTCCCCGTGGTGGCCGTCGGGACCACCGGCGTGGTCGAGAGCGTCTGGAACCCGCTGCACGACGCGGGCGTGCCCACGATGTTCTACGCCGGGTCGGGCGACACCGTGCTCGCCGACACCGAGACCACCTTCTCGATCTCGAACCCGATCGTGGGGAACATCCTCCTCCCGCTCGACGCGGCCGAGCAGAACGACCTCGACAAGGTCACCGTCGTCGTGATCGACGTTCCCGCCGCGCTCGCCGGGTACGAGGGCGAGGACGCCGCCTTGTTCGAGGACGCCGGCATCGAGCTCGAGCTCGTGCAGGTGCCACCGGGCACCGCGGACATGACGCCGCTGCTGCAGCCGGTCGTCGCCGGCGACCCCGGGGTCGTGCACGTGCTCGGCAACGACAGCTTCTGCATCAGCGCCTACCAGGCACTGCAGACCTTGAGCTTCGACGGGCCGATCACGAGCATCACGCAGTGCGTGACCGACGCGACGCGCCAGGCCGTCGGCGGCTCGCTCGAGGGCATCACGATCGCCTCGCCCGCCCCCGTCGGGGTCGAGGACGAGTCGACCGAGCTCTACCGCACGGTGATGGACACCTTCAGCTCGGAGGAGATCGACACCTCCCGGATCGCCGGTGTCGGCACGTTCCTGGTCCTGAACGCGCTCGACGTGGCCCTCGAGGGCCTCGAGGGCGAGGTGACCCCGGAGGCGGTCATCACCACGATCAAGGCGATGCCGGAGTCGGAGCTGCCGGGGGGCGGCGGCCTGACCTTCCGCTGCGACGGCAGCGCCCTCCAGGGTCGGCCCGCCGTCTGCACCGACGCCGGCCTGACCACCACCCTCGACGCCGAGGGCTTCCCGACGAGGTTCGAGCTGACGACCGCCGACGGCTGAGGCTGACACGGACAGAGGTGGAAGGGGAGCGAGCGTGGACGAAGGGGTCAGCATCGTCGGACGGATCGCCGCGCTCGCGGCCGAGCAACCCGGCGCCGTGGTCTGCGTGCACGTCGGAGAGGACGGAACCGAGCGCGGCCTCGCCTGGCGCGAGCTCCACGACCGCTCCAGCCAGCTCGCAGCCGCCCTGGCCGAGCGCGGTGTGGGCCGGGGCGACCGAGTGGCGATCGCCCTGCGGAACTCGCCGGAGCTGGTCCTCTCGGCGCTCGCGACCTGGAAGGTGGGCGCGACGCCGATCCCCGTGCGCTGGGACGTCCCGGCCTGGGAGCTCGAGCGCATCCTCGCCGTCATCGACCCCACGGTCGCCCTCGGCGACGGCGAGCGGGCCTGGATCGCAAGTACGGCGGACGCCCCCGTGCCGGAGCTGCCCGAGGTGGTGTCGCCGCACATGCAGGGCATCTGCAGCAGCGGATCGACCGGGATGCCGAAGATCATCGTGAGCGCGGTGCCGGCGATGTTCGTGCCGCTGTACTCGACGCCGATGCCGGAGCGGTGGGGACGATCGATCGCCCGACCGCAGGCGATCCTCGTGCTGGCGCCGATGTACCACATCAACGCCTTCACCACGATCCAGAACCTGGTCGCCGGCGATCGCCTCGTCGTGCTCGAGAAGTTCGACGCCGCCCGCGCCGTCGAGGCCATCGAGCGGCACCGGATCACGACGTTCACGGCGACGCCGACGATGCTCCAGCGCATCGCGGACCTCCCGGGCATCGCCGACCGCGACCTCGGCAGCCTCCGGTGGATCCTCCAGGGCGCGGCGCCGATGCCCCCGTCGCTGGTGCACCGGTGGATCAAGCTGATCGGGGCCGAGAAGATCTACATGGCCTACGGGATGACCGAGGCCATCGGCATCACCGCCCTCGACGGCGAGGAGTGGCTGCTCCACGAGGGCAGCGTCGGGCGCGGGCAGAACGGCACCGAGATCCGGATCCTGGGCGAGGACGGGGCCGACCTGCCGCCCGGCGAGATCGGCGAGGTCTACCTACGGGCCGCCGCCTACGGCGGGTCGACCTACCTCGGTGAGGCGCCGCAGCTCCGGCGCACCGACGACGGGTTCTCGACGGTGGGCGACGTCGGCTACCTCGACCGGGACGGCTACCTGTACGTCGTCGACCGCCGGGTCGACATGATCATCACCGGCGGCGCCAACGTCTTCCCCGCCGAGGTCGAGAAGGCGTTGATCGACCACCCGCAGATCGCCGACGTGGTGGTCGTCGGCCTCCGCGACGAGGAGTGGGGGCGCCGGGTGCATGCCATCATCGAGCCGGCGGATCCGGCGGCGCCGCCGACGATCGAGGACGTCCGGGCGTACGCCAAGGAGCGGCTGGCGGCCTACAAGGTGCCCAAGACCGTGGAGCTGGTCGCCGCGATCCCGCGGAGCGCGGCCACGAAGGTCAACCGCGGGCGCCTGGTGGAGGAGCGCGGTGGCTGAGGCCTTCGACGGCGTCAAGGTCGTCGAGCTGGCGCAGTGGGTGTTCGTGCCCGTCGCCGGCGCGCTGCTCGCCGACTGGGGCGCCGACGTGGTGCGGGTCGACCGGCCGGAGGGTGACCCCTACCGCGGCCTCCAGACCCAGGGCATCGGCGCTGACAGCACCGGCGTCAACCTCTCGGTGGCGCTCGCCAACCGCGGCAAGCGCTCGATCGCGCTCGACGTCCGGACCGAGGCGGGGGGCCGCGTCCTGCACCAGCTCGTCGAGGGCGCCGACGTGCTCCTGACCAGCCTCCGACCCGACGCCCTCGCCCGGCTCGGGCTCGCTGCGGACGCGGTGCGGGCGCGGTACCCGTCGCTCGTCTACGCCCGGGGGCACGGCTACGGCGTCCGCGGCCCGGACGCCGGCATGCCGGGCTACGACGCCTCGGCCTTCTGGGCCCGGGGCGGGGTCGGGCACGTCCTCAGCCCGACCGACCGCCCGTTCCCGATCTCCCAGCGAGGGGCCATGGGCGACCGGAACGGCGGCATGGCGCTCGCCTTCGGGATCGCCACCGCCCTGCTCAAGCGCGAGCGTACGGGCGACGGGTCGGTCGTCGACGTCTCGTTGCTGGCGACGGCCATGTGGACGCTGTCGTCCGACGTGCTGTCGGCCCTGCAGGGGGGCACGCCCCGAGCCGTCGACCTGCGGAGCGCGACACCGAACCCGCTCGTCGCCACCTACCGGACCAAGGACGGCCGGCACATCCAGCTCGTGTTCCTCGAGTCCGACCGGTACTGGCGGCCGCTGTGCGAGGTGATGGGCCGGGCCGAGCTGGGCGACGATCCCCGCTTCGCCGACCAGGCGTCCCGGGCCGTCAACCGCGACGCCTGCATGACGCTCCTCGACGAGGAGTTCGCCACCCGCACCTACGACGAGTGGAAGGACCTCCTCGCCCGCATCGATGCCCCCTGGGCGCCCGTGCAGGCGGTGGAGGAGCTGCTCGACGACCCCCAGGTGGTGGCGAACGGCTACATCGGCGAGGTCGAGGGCGACGGGGGCGGCTACCGGCTCCCCCGGGTCCCGGTCCAGTTCGACGAGCGGCCGCCCGCGCTCCGGCGGGCGCCCGAGCACGGTGAGCACACCGAGGAGGTCCTCCTGGAGCTCGGCTACTCGTGGGACGACATCACGGCGTTCCGGGAAGGCGCCGTGATCGTATGACCGCGCCGACCGCGCGGACCGCGCGGACCGCGCCGACCGCGCCGACCGCGCGGAGCGAGCGGAGCGAGGGCCGGTGACCGGCGGTCGCCCCGTCCCCGTGCCGGACGAGCGGTCGGCGCCCTACTGGCGCCACGCCGCCGACGGCGTGCTGGCCATCGCCCGGTGCAGCCGCTGCCAGCGCCTCGCCCACCCGCCGGACATCGTGTGCCCGAGCTGCTGCCACAGCGACCCGGCGTTCCGGTTCGAGCCGGTGAGCGGCAGGGGAGCGGTGCGGAGCTGGACGGTCGTCCGCCAGTCCTTCCTCCCCGGCTTCGACGTCCCCTTCGTCCTCGTCGACGTCGCCCTCGACGAGCAGGACGACGTCCGGCTGGTGGGCCGGCTGCTCGACGGGCCGGACGTGCCCCTCCACGTCGGCGCCCCGGTCACGGTGGCCTTCGAAGCGCTCGAGGGCGGCGTCGCCGTGCCGGCCTTCGCCCTGGAGACGTCACGGTGAGGTCCGAGTTCCGGGCCCGGGGCCAGGTCGCCATCGTCGGGTACGCGCACAGCGACGTGCAGGCGCACTTCGACCGGCCGCTCGGTGCCGTGGCCGTCGACACGGCGCGCGCGGCCATCGCCGATGCCGGGCTCGGCCCCGACGACGTCGACGGCTTCGCCGCCAGTGCCCTGCTGCCGGCGGCAGGGAGCCACGCCGTCCAGGACGGGATCAGCACGGTGTCGGCGAACTGGCTGTCCCAGCACCTCGGCGTGAACCCGCGCTACGCCACCGGGTTCCAGGGCTACGGGCAGCTCCCCGGGTCGGTGGCGCTGGCCGTGAACGCCATCGCCAGCGGCGCCGCCGACGTGGTCCTCGTGCACCGGGCGTTGCACAACCCACCGGGGCGCTACCACGGGAGCTCGATCACCCAGGCCGCCGGTGACCAGCAGTGGACCGTGCCGCAGGGCTTCTTCGGGCCGCTGGCGATGATCGGGATGGCGGCCAACGAGTACCTGCAGCGCCACGGCGCCACCCGGGACGCCCTGGCGGCCGTCGTCGTGGAGGCGAGGAAGAACGGCAGCCGCCTCCCCTGGTCGTACTGGCACGGTCGACCGCTCGCCGTCGACGAGCACCTCGCCGCCCCGATGATCTGCGACCCGATCTGCCGCTTCGACTGCGACATCCCCGTCGATGGCGTCGCGGCGTTCGTCCTCACCTCCGCCGAGCGGGCCCGTGACCTGCCGCAGCGGCCCGTCTACGTCGCCGGGTTCGCCGGCGGCCAGCCGCGACGGTCCCGGCTGCCGCTGCACTGGCCCCTCGACGACGTGATGGAGGTCGGCACCGAGCTGGGCCGGCGCCTCTGGGCGTCCGCCGGCGTGGGGCCGGACGACGTCCATCTGCCGCAGCTCTACGACGGATTCTCGCCGTTCGTCCTCCTGTGGCTCGAGGCCCTCGGGTTCTGCCCCGTCGGCGAGGCCCACCGGTTCGTGCTCGACGGCGGCATCGACAGCGACCGCACCGGCGCCCTCCCGGTCCTGTCCGGTGGCGGGGCGCTGGGCACGGGCCGCATGCACGGGGTGCCGCAGATGCTCGAGTGCTACCTCCAACTGGCCGGGCGGGCCGGGCCGCGCCAGCGCGAGGGCGTCGAGGTGGCGCTGGCCTGCCACTCGTCGCCGCACTACGGCGGCGCCGTGGTCTACACCAACGTGCCGGTGGAACATCGTTCCGTCTTCTATGTAGAATGACGCTCTACAACAGACCGGAAGGGGGATGGCCAGTGGGGGATGAAGCGCCGGCGCTGATCGACGGGCGCCGTTCGTACGTCGCCGGGCGGTGGGTGGAGCCCGACGCCGGGTTCCCGGTCGAGAACCCGGCCGACGAGACGATCGTGGCCGAGGCCGGCGCCACGCCACTGCCCGAGGTCGAGCGGGCGATCGCGGCGGCCCGGCGGGCGTTCGACGCGGGGACGTGGGCCGATCTCCCGGTCGCCGAGCGGGCCCGGCGGGTCGCTGCGCTGCTCGACCATGTCGAGTCCCAGCACGACGCGCTCGTCGCGACGATGGTCGCCGAGGCCGGGCAGCCGCTGGGCTTCGCGGAGGGGGCACAGTTCTCGATGGGGCTCGGGCTCGGCCGGTCGACGATCGACCTCTTCCTGTCGACGCCGCACGAGGAGGCGAACCCGGTCCCCGTCGACGAGCTGGTCCGGGGCCGGGTGGCGCTGAGCGTCCGCCGCCACGAGCCCGTCGGGGTCGTGACGGCGATCACGCCCTACAACGGGGCGATCATCATGGCGTTCCAGAAGCTGGTCCCCGCCCTCCTCGCCGGGAACTCGGTCATCCTCCGGCCGAGCCCGCTCACGCCGCTGTCGTCGTTGGTGTTCGGCGCCGCCGCCGAGGCCGCCGGACTACCGCCGGGCGTGCTGAGCGTCGTCGTCGAGGACGGCGCCGCCGGTGCCGAGCTGCTCACCAGCGATCCCAGGGTCGACATGGTGTCGTTCACCGGGTCGACGGCCGTGGGGCGCCGGATCCTCGCCCAGGCCGCACCGACCGTGAAGCGGATCTCCCTCGAGCTCGGCGGCAAGTCGGCGCAGATCTACCTCGGCGACGCCGTCGAGCGGGCCCCGCTCGGTGGCATGGCCGTCGTCGCCATGACGTCGGGCCAGGCCTGCGTCGCCGCCACCCGGATGCTGGTGCCGAACGACCGCAAGGACGAGGTGGTCCAGGCCGTCAGCGCTGCGTACCAGCGGCTGCCCATCGGTGCCCCGACCGAACCGGCGACGCTCGTCGGGCCCCTCATCAACGCCGCCGGCCGGGAGCGCTGCGAGCGCTACGTCGCCCTCGCCGAGGAGCACGGCGGCAAGGTGGCCACCGGCGGCGGCCGCCCAGAGGGGTTCGACCGGGGCTACTACTTCGAGCCGACCGTCCTCGACCTGCCCGGCAACGACAACCCCGCCGCCCGCGACGAGATCTTCGGTCCCGTCCTCGCCGTCATCGGCTACGAGGACGTCGACGACGCCGTCCTGATCGCCAACGACAGCCCCTACGGCCTCGCCGCCCAGGTCTACGGGAGCGACGTGGCGGCGGCCACGGCGGTCGCCCGCCGGCTCCGGGCCGGGGCGGTCTACGTGAACACGTCACTGTTCAGCGCCTACGCCCCCGGCGGCGGCTACAAGCAGAGCGGCCTCGGCCGCGAGCGGGGAGTCGAGGGCATCCGTGAGTTCCAGGAAGTGAAGCACCTCGCGATCGGAGAGCTGCGATGAGCGAACACCCGAACCTCGACTGGCTCATCTCGGTCGACGACCACATCCTCGAGCCGCCCCACCTGTGGGTCGACCGGGTGGCGGCGAAGGACCGCGAGCGGGTGCCGCACATGGAGGTGCACGACGGCGTCGAGTACTGGGTGTACGACGGCAAGCGGTACCCCAGCTCGGGGCTGAGCGCCGTCGCCGGCAGGTCGAAGGAGGAGTTCAGCCCCGAGCCGCTGCCGTACTCCGAGATGCGCCCTGGCTGCTACGACCCGGCGGCCCGGCTCGAGGACATGGACCGGGCCGGGATCCTCGCGTCGCTCTGCTTCCCGACCATCACCAGGTTCTGCGGCCAGCTCTTCATGGAGGCGAGCGACCGCGAGTTCGGTCTGGAGTGCCTCAAGATCTACAACGATTGGCTCGTCGAGGAGTGGTGCGGGGCCGCCCCGGGGCGGTACATCCCCCTGATGCTGATCCCCCTGTGGGACCCGCAGCTGGCCGCCGAGGAGATGGGCCGCATGGCCGCTCGCGGCGTCACCGCCTTCGCCTTCTCCGAGAACCCGGCACCCCTCGGCCTCCCGACGATCCACGACCGGGACCGCTACTGGGACCCGGTCATGTCCGCGGCGAACGAGCTCGGGATGGTGGCGTCGATGCACGTCGGGTCGTCGTCCCAGGTCCCCCAGATCGCACCCGATTCGCCGTTCATGGCCAACCTGGCGTGGGGCGCGATCCGCACGTCCGGCGCCATGCTCTCGTGGATCTTCAGCGGGATGTTCCAGCGGTTCCCGAACCTGAAGATCGCGCTCTCCGAGGGGGAGATCGGGTGGATGCCGTACTTCCTCGAACGGGCCGAGCAGGTGCTCGACAAGCAGCGCCACTGGGTGATGCGCGGTCAGCGGTTCATGGACCACGCGGCCAGCGTGGGCGTCGACCTCGACGTCCTCGACGTCCGCCAGACGTTCCGCGACCACGTCTACGGGTGCTTCATCGAGGACCACCACGGCATCGCCAGCCTGGACGAGATCGGGGAGGACAACGTCATGTGCGAGACCGACTATCCCCACTCCGACTCGACCTGGCCGGACTGCATCGACACCGCCCGGCGGGTGGTGAAGGGCCTCCCCGCCGACGTCCAGTACAAGCTGCTGCGCGGCAACGCCGAGCGGCTCTACCGCTTCACGCCGGCGGAGCCGCCGGTGCGCGCGTGACGGCCGCCGGCGGCTGGTCCGTCGTCGTCGACCGGACCCGCTGCATCGGCAGCGGCATGTGCACCGTGTACGCGCCCGGCACCTTCTCGCAGGACGAGGAGGCGAAGGTCGTGGTCCTCGACGGCGGGGGCGACGACCTCGACACCGTGCGGGTGGCCGTGGAGGCCTGCCCGATGCAGACCCTGCAGTTGAAGGTCTAATCGTCGACGGAGGAAGGTGAGCCATCGTGCTGCTGGAGGACAAGAACGCCATCGTGACCGGGGCCGGCTCGGGTGTGGGCCGCGCGTCGGCGCTGCGCTTCGCCGCGGAGGGCGCGCGTGTCGTGTGCGCGGACCTCGACGTCGAGACCGCCAAGGAGACGGCGCGGTTGGTGGAGGCGGCCGGCGGGACCGCCGTCCCGGTCGGGGTCGACGTCTCCGACGAGGCCCAGGTGGCGGTGGCCATCGGCGCCGTGGTGGAGCACTTCGGCCGCCTGGACGTCGTGTTCAACAACGTCGGGATCCCGACGCCCCGGCTGGGGAGCATCCTCGAGGACCACACCGCCGAGGACTTCGCACGGCTCTTCGCCGTCAACGTCGGTGGCGTCTTCCACGGCTGCAAGCACGCCGTGCTGCGCTTCAAGCAGCAGGGCGGCGGCGGCGCCATCGTCAACACCGGCTCGGTCGCCGGCCTCGTCGGCTGGGGCGGCACCGTGTACGGCGCCACCAAGGGGGCCGTCCACCAGCTCACCAAGGCGGTCGCCGTCGAGGTGGCGCCGTTCGGGATCCGGGTGAACGCGATCTGTCCCGCCGGCATGCCCTTCACCGGGTTCATGGCGGCCGGCGGCGTCACGCTCGCCGACGACGCCCTCGCGGCGGCCGCGCAGCAGGTCGGCGCCAGCCACCCCCTCGGCCGCCCGATCACCGCCGAGGACTGCGCCGAGGTCGCCGCCTTCCTCGCGTCCGACCGGGCCGCCAACATCACCGGCGTGCTCGTGCCGGTCGACGGTGGGTACGTCGCCCGATGAGCGGCACCGGGAACGCGCCGGCGCTCGACCGGGAGCGCATCCGCGAGCTGTTCGACCTGCGCAGCAGCTACAACGAGTACACGGGCGGCGGCTACACCGGCGACCCCTACCCGGTGTGGCACGAGCTGCGCGACGCCGGCCCGGTGCTGCCCGGCACGGTCCACGAGCTGACCGGCTACGGCGGCGACGCCTTCTTCCACGGGTTGCCGTTCCCGGATCGGCCGCACTACTCGGTGTTCGACTACGCGTCGCTGGACGCCGTCTACCGCAACGACGCGGTGTTCTCGTCGTCGCCCGGCGAGGACGGCAGCGTCGGCGCCATGAACAGCATGCTGACGATGGGCGGGGCCGAGCACCGGCGCTACCGCGGCCTCGTGCAGCCGTCGTTCGTGCCGGCCCGGGCGCGCTGGTGGATCGAGAACTGGATCGACGAGACGATCCACGGCCTCGTCGACGCCTTCGTCGGCGACGGCCGGGCCGAGCTGAACGTCGACTTCTGCGCCGCCATCCCGCTCCTCACGATCACCGGGAGCTTCGGCGTCCCGGTCGAGCAGGCGCTGGACATCCGAGCCAACCTCCACGATCAGGCCGCCATCACGAGCGCCCTGCGGGACGTCGTGGCCGCACGGCGGGAGCGGCCCGAGGACGACCTCATCAGCGTGCTGGTGCAGGCGGAGCTCGCCGACGAGGAGGGGACGACCCATCGCCTCACCGACGCCGAGATCTACTCCTTCGCCATGCTGCTGCTGGCCGCCGGCTCCGGGACGACCTGGAAGCAGATGGGCATCACCCTCGCGGCCATCCTGCAGCGGCCCGAGGTGCTCGCCGCCATCCGGGACGATCGGTCGCTGCTGAAGCCCGCGATCGAGGAGTCGGTCCGGTGGATGCCGACGGACCCGATGTTCTCCCGATGGGTGACCGAGGACGTCGAGCTGTCCGGCACCGCCCTGCCGAAGGGCTCGGTGCTCCACCTCTGCCTCGGCGCCGCCAACCGCGATCCGGCGCGCTGGGACCGACCCGACGAGTACGACATCCACCGCCCGCTGCGGCCGGCCTTCGGCTTCGGTGGGGGGCCGCACATCTGCCTGGGCATGCACGTCGCCCGGGCCGAGATGTCCGCGGGCATCGGCGCCCTTCTCGACCGCCTCCCGAACCTTCGGCTCGATCCCGACGCCGAACCGCCGCGCCCCGTCGGCCTGTACGAGCGGGGCGTGACCGCCATCCCGGTGGTGTTCGACACATGAGCGAGCGGAGCGAGCGAATCATGAGCACAGTGCGTTGCCCGGCCCGAAGGGCCGATCGCTCATCGCGCGCATCCCGAAGGGTGCGCCGATGAGCGAGCAGTACAAGGCCCCCGACCTCACGCTCCTCGGCGACGAGCACGTCCGGCGGTACCGCGAGACCGGCGGCGAGGTCGGCTACGAGTGGAACGGCGTGCACACGCTGCTCCTGACGACGACCGGCCGGCGCAGCGGCGCGCCGCGGACCCGGGCGCTGATCTTCGGTCGCGACGGCGACGCCTACCTGGTCGTCGCGTCGATGGGCGGCGCGCCGCGGCACCCCGCCTGGTACGTGAACCTGGAGGCGAACCCCCGGGCGAGCGTCCAGGTCAAGGGCGACGCGTTCGAGGTCGACGCCACGACGGCGAGCGCGGAGGAGAAGCCCCGGCTCTGGGGGATCATGCGGGATCTCTGGCCCAACTACGACGTGTACCAGTCCCGCACCGAGCGCGACATCCCCGTGGTGGTCCTCCGGCCGCTGCCGCCGTCCTGAGCCCGCGGCGGCCGACCTCGTCACGCCACGCCGAGGCGCCGGAACGTGTCGTGATCGGCCAGGGCGGCGCCCAGGCGGGGGATGTGCAGGAGCACGACGGCACGTGAGCTGATGCGGGTGATGACCCACAGGAAGTAGCCCCAGGTGAAGCCGAGCGTGTACTGCTCCCACGCCTCGTCGAACGACGGGGGATCGACGCCCTGGGACCGGAGCTCGTCCAGGTAGTGCCGGAGCAAGGGCGCCTCCTGCGCCCGGCGGGTCTCGACGTCGAGGGCGGTGCCGAGGTGGTAGCTGACGTCGATCGACCAGTGGCCGCGCTGGGTGATCTGCCAGTCGAGCCAGCAGACCCGGCCGTCGCCGTCGAGGTAGGCGTTGCCCGAGTGGGTGTCGCCGTGGAGCACGCAGGTGGGCGCCAGCTCGGCCGTGCGTCGCATCGCTGCCTGGAGCGTGCGCGCATCGCGCAGGAACGCCGGCAGCTCAGAGCCCCGGCCGTCATCGAGCAGGTCCTGGAGCGCGTCGGTGGGCAACAACGAGGCCATGCGCGAGATGCGGGGCGCGAGCCAGTCGACGTCCCATTGCGGGTCGCCCCACGTGCCGGCGTGGAGGACGGCGAGCTGCGAGAGCGCGTCCCGGCAGGTCGCCACCGAGTAGGGCTCGTGGGCGGCGAGGAACCGGCCGCCGAGGGCGGCCACGTCATCCATGACGATGAGCCCGCGGTGCGCGTCCGCGTCGATGCCCGTGTAGTAGGCCCTGGGCGCCCGGACCGCCAGGCGGGGCCGCAGGTCGCGGTAGACGTGCGCCTCGGTGAGCAGCGAGTTGAGCCCGTCGTCGAAGTGCGCCTTCGCGCACAGGGCATGGCTGCGGACGCCGCCTGCGCCCTCCACCGTCACGACGAAGCGGACCTTCTCGGCAACGGTCCGGGAGGCGCCGACCTGCTCGACGCCGACGATCCGGTCGTCGCCGTCGACCACATCGAGGGCCTCGGCCAGCCAGTGCGGGTCGAGCACGGTCGCCAGCTCCAGAGGGACAGGCTCGAACGCCGGTGCCCGCCCCGTGGTCACGCCGACCCCGCGGCGCCGGACGCGAGTCGTTCGATGTGGTCGCCCCACCGGGCCGAGCGGAAGCCCTCGCCGGTGTGCGGCCACCTCCCCCCGCCGCCCTGCGGCAGGTCGGCCGGCTTGCTGACAGGCATCGTCGGTCCCCTCCTCGGCTGCCCGCTGTTAGAACGGCGTTCTACCAGATCGCCGGGGTCGTTGCATAGAACGATGTTCTCTCTTGCTGCGGGAGTCCCCGCGGAGGCGGTCGCCGGCGTCGTCCTCACCCCACTGTCCGGCCGGTAGGTTGTCGGCGTGCCGTCATCGTCCACCTCCAGTAAGGGCGCGACGCGCCGGAACGGCACCCGCGGACCGGCGAACGCTCAGGCGCTGCGCGCCGCCGCACACCGGCTGGTGCTGGAACGGGGCGAGAACTTCACGACGCAGGACCTCATCAAGGAGGCCGACGTCGCCCTGCAGACCTTCTACCGCCACTTCGGCGGCAAGGACCAGCTGCTCCTCGCCGTCATCGCCGACATGGTCGCCGAGCACTGCGAGGCGCTGGCGGCGAGGGCCGCCGGGCTCGACGACCCCATCGAGCGCCTCCACCTCTACGTGACCGACACCCTGGCGGCCCTCGTGGGCAACCGCTCGTCGGGCGCCGGGCGCTTCATGACCTCCCAGCACTGGCGGCTCCACCAGATCGCCCCCGAGGCGCTGGCAGAGGCCAACCGGCCCTTCGCCGACCTCGTCCAGCGTGAGCTCGAGGAGGCACGAGCCGCCGGGGCCCTCGCGCCGCGCGACCCCGAGCGCGACGCCTGGATCATCAACAAGCTCGTCATGGCGGTCTTCCACCACTACTCCTTCGCCGACGACGAAGCCGCAGGCACCGTCGCCGAGGACGTGTGGCAGTTCTGCTTCGCGGCCGTGGGGGGCACGCCCCGGTGAGGGGTGCGAACCCGTCGCCGGCCGGTCGGCGGGTCAGAGGCCGAGCGGATAGGGCGCTCGCCACGGCCTACGCGTGGCGATTTGGCATGAAGCACCAGCTCCACAGCTCGGCCGACATGCAACGCAGCACGGTGACACGCGCCCGGCGTGACCTATCCGCTCGGGTCCTTAGGCCGGTCGGGTAGCCGGGCCCCGATCTCACCGCGTGCGGTGGTGCAAGTGGACCACGCCGTTCCCGAACCGCCGCTCGTCGAGTAGCTCGAGGTCCAGCCGGACGTCCCGGGGCAACCCCGGCTTGCCGCCGCCCACGACCACCGGGAACACCAACAGGTGGACCTCGTCCACCA